>JAFWCS010000521.1 GCA_017534365.1 Clostridia bacterium
TCCTGCGGGCAGGCAAGCTGGTGCTGGTCGAAGAGAAGGACCGGCTGTTTGAGCGCTACGGCGTCATCAACTGCACGCGGGAGGATCTGGAGGCGCTGGATCCGGAGGCGGTGCTCGGCACACGGTCGACGCCCTACGGCATGCAGGCGCTGGTGCTGCGCGACGCGGCGCCGGGCGACACAGAGTTTGCCGGCATGAATCTCGAGGATCTCTATCTCTTCCTTGCAAGGGGGTGGTCGGTGTGAAGCGGCGCGGTATTTTCCCGCGGGAGCTGCTCCTGCAAAGCGGCATCGTTCTGGTGCCGGCGCTGTTTTATCTTCTGGCGACGATCAGAACCGTTTTTCAGCGCCCCACCGCCGTCTTTTTCCATTTTCATTATATTGCGATCCCGCTCACGCTCATCGCCTGCATCCTGCTGCGCGGCGTCGCGGAGCAGAGCGGCTGGGCCATGACTCAGCTTGCCGCGCCCCGCACGGTGCGCGAACGCGTGCGCGCGACCTATCTTTATACGATCACGGCCTGCATCTGCAGCTGGGCGGTGTGCTTCGCGGTCACGCTGCTGGCATGGAAATTCAGCGGCGTCATTCTCCCTCTATCAATGCAGGACCCGAACGGCGAGCTCCCGTTGTTCTATCCGCTGTGTTTTCTGCTGGTGCTGCTGTTTCAGATCCCTGTGATCACCCTGCATCTCGGCAGAAACAGCTGGACGCGATCGTGGGGGACGCTGGTCGTGTTCGGCCTGGTCTGCATCCTGCCGACGATCCTTTTATTCCTGTTTTCGTTGGTATCCTCGATTTCCGACGCCTACGACGTGCTGCAAAAGCGCGCGTTTCTGCAGGAGGTGCGCAATCCGCTGATCGCGCTCTTCGTCGCCGGGGTGCTGCTGATCGCGGTCTCGTGGTGCATCTCCCTGCTGTCGGAATACAAACAGCTCGCGCTGCGCCGTCCGAAGTGGATCAAAATCGTGGCGGTCCTCTGCGCCGTGCTCTGCCTTGGAGCGGGGATCACCGGCGGCTGGCGCACGGTCCACGTTGCCCGCGTGCGCGTCGCGGAGGAACGCGCGCGGATCGAAGCGGAGAAGGCGGAACGGGAACGCGGCGTCTATGACAGCACGTCCTATACTTACGCGCCCCATGACAAAACGGCAGAAGAGATCGAGGCCTTCTCCGAGCTGTTTGCGGAGGAATCGCTGTTGGGCAAAACGCGCAAGGACTACGAGCAGCGTCTGACGGAGCTGAAGCTCGTAAGAACTGACGATGACCCGGAGGAAACGGACGGCGACGGCATGCGCCACGTCAGCCACACCTACCGCATGCCGGAATCGGACGGCGTCGTTTATCTCACCGCGCTGGTGGATACGAAATACGGCACCGTCACCCAGTTCACCGCGCATTTTGTGCAGGATCTCGTGCTGGATGCGCTGAACTACACGGACTATCGGAAGATCCTGACGGATACGGCGCCGGGTGACCGGGAAGAAAGCTTCCTGCGGCAGCAGGCGGTGAACGGGATCTATCCGGAGATGATCAACCAGCGCCTGAACGTCTTCGACAGCGTGGAAGAGCACGTGTATGATTTCAACGTCAAGCTCACGTCCTTCCTCGGCGTGCTCAACAAGGATGATCTTTCCGCCGACGCGGCGTGGCTGCGCCTGACCGTGACCGTGCGCGAGGGCTTCGTGACCGAGGTGACGCCGATGCTGACCACCTCGCAGAGCTGGGAAAACAATTATGCCAAGGAAACGGAGGCCGCGCTGCACGCGGCGCTGACGGATTTCCGCAGCTTTGCAGGGAAGCTGGAATCGCCTGTGGTCGGCGGCAGCGCAGAGGGCTGCAAAAAGATGCTGACCGGGCTCGGCTACACCACGAACAACGATCTGCGCTGGACGGCGGAGACCGAGGACCGGACGGTGCAGTTCACAGTGGCCAACGACGGCAAAGCGGTCCGCACCTTCCAGTACGGCGCGCCGGACACGGTGAAGGTCGTCTCCCGCATGAGCGCCGCGCAGGCGGACGCCCTGCGGCACTGCGCGCCGGACGGCTGCGACGCTGCGGCGCTGCACAAGGCGCTGCTGAAAAACGAGCTGCTGCCCCGGGCGATCCTGGAATACGCCGACCAGACCGGCACGGTGCAGCGCGAATACGTCTGCGAGCTGCTGCTGACGCAGGATTACGACACCACCACACAGCGCAGCATCACCTTCACCTACATCCTGCGCGACGGCAAGCTCGCTGAGACCCGCATGGAATTCATCCCGCCGCTGGATACCATATAATTGAAAAGTGAGGATGAACGATGATGACTGCCCTGCGTGATTATCTGGATATGGTATTGAGTGGATTCACTTTGCTCGCCATTCCCGTTTCTCCCGTTCTGATCCTGTACTGTTCCTATCGATGGTGCCTGCACAGGATCGACCGTCATAAGTCGCATGCCGGCACAGCGCTCCTTGCGATCCTGTCTGTTCTGATCGCGGCGCTGCCGCTCGCCGGCGGCATTTACGCGTTGCATGCCTCTGCCGGTTCGGAGGATGATTTCTGGTTTGATCTGATCCTGTCGCCCATCGCGTTTTTGGGTTCGGCTGTTTTCTCCGGCTATCTTTTCATCCCGCTCGTATTTCTGGTGCTCTATATCGACTGCGAGCTGGAGGAAAGAAACGTCGCCAGATTGACAAAGGTGTTCTGGATCACCGAGGGGATCGCCGTCCTCGCAGGCGGGTTTTTCGCCGTCTCCAGCCTGTTTGATCCTCATTTTTCCTCCTGATTGGGAAGCGCCGCCGCGCTGTAGGGCCAGCATACATGCTTGCCGGCGCATTGCGAAAAAATCAACGCCGTGCATTAGCCGGCAGAATGCATAGTGAAACCGGCGGAGCAAAAATAGCCTCCC
>JAFWCS010000522.1 GCA_017534365.1 Clostridia bacterium
GGAATACGGCGTCGCCTCATCGAGCGTCGTCACATTATAATAGGTAAAATAATGAATCAAGTAATAAATAACGGAGAACACACAGGTCATATAACCCATGTAATAGTTTGAAAGCAGCGTCAGCGCCAGCGCAGCGATATAGAGGGCCGGCTTGCGCCTGTGGATGATGCGCTCGATGCCGAGCATGACCATGGGGAAATAGACCATGGCGTCCATCCACATCACGTTCCAGTAATAAGCGACGAAATAGCCGCACATGGCATAGAGAATGCCGAAGGCAGCCGTCGTGAAATCGTGACGACGCTGAGAGCGTTTCAGATAATAAGTGAAGCTGCAGGCGGAAAGCGCCGCCTTGACGATAATCATGCCCGCGATGGATTCCGGCATGTTTTCATGCCCGAGCAGCAGGATGATGATCGCGGAAGGGGAGGATAAATAATTGAAGTAGTTGCCGAGGAAGGGCGACCCCAGGCCGGTCTGCCAGGAGTAGAACAGGCTCTTGAGCCCGGTGACACGGTCATAAAGCTCGGCAAACAGCGGGCCGTATTGATGATAGAGATCCATGCGCAGGATCGTGGAATCTCCGAACGGAAACAGCCCGTAGCAATAGCAGATGAGCATCATGATGCCGACGGTGCACAGCGCGGAGATCCAGCAGAAGCGCTGATCATAAAACAGGCGCCGCAGAAGTGTGCGCTTGGGCGCGGTTGAAACAGTCTGATCCATAAATCCGGTCCCTCCGTAGAGAACTAATTCCATAAAGATAGGTTTACTATAGCATAAAAGATACTGTATTTCAAGTAAATAAACTGTAAACTCAATGCGGCAGGGTTTTTTCTTTCGGTCAGTTCTACCTGCGGACAAGACGCATATATATTGGGTGAGAGGTGATCAGGTCGTGCGGGATCCGGAATTTGAATCCTTGCTCTGCCAGTTGACAGAGCCGCTGCAAAGCCGTCTGCGCACCATCGCGGCGGAGATCACGCCGCGTGTGCGCGAGATCCGCATCCGTGTGCGAAAGCCGGTCTGTATCGTCCTCGACGACGGCGTGCGGTTTCTCGGCAGCGCTGGCGGATGCCGATCTCTGCCGAACGGCGCGTTTTGCCTGGATCCGGTCGAATTCGAAGCGTTGTTTCAGAAGCTGTGTGGCTATTCCGTTCACAGCGCGAGCCCCTCGATCCGGACAGGGTTTCTGACGCTGCCGGGCGGGCATCGCGTCGGCGTCGGCGGCAAAGCCGTCCTTCAGAATGAAACAATGTCTGCGGTCCGTGAGATCGGTTTTCTCTCCATTCGTGTTGCGCGTGAAAAACCGGGCTGCGCGGATGGACTGGCTGCGGAAACGCAAAGCGGCACGCGCTCGCTGATTCTTGCAGGGCCGCCCTGCAGCGGAAAAACAACGCTGCTGCGCGATCTGGCACGTCTGCTCGGCAGCGAACGGTGCGGCTATAAAAAAGTGATCGTTTGCGACGAACGGGGCGAGCTGGCGGCGGTCTGCGGCGGTGTGCAGCAGTTCAACGTTGGGATCAACACGGACGTTTTGACGGGCTATCCGAAACAGACGGCCATCGAAATCGCGACGCGGTCCTTTTCGCCGGATTATATCATTCTGGATGAGGTGGCAGCGCAGGAAGAAGCCGGGAAAATCGCGCAGGCTGTGAATTGCAGCGTGCGGTTCGCGCTGAGCCTGCACGCGGATTCAGCCGCATCCCTGCGAAAGAAACAGCCATTGATCCGTCTTCTGGAAACCGGAGAATTCCCGACGGTTTTGCTTCTTGCCGCTCGACCTCCCGGCGCGGTGGCGGCGCGTTTTGACGCGCAGGCGCTCCTTGATTAGATCGGTCGGCGTCGCCTTCCTGAGCTGCGGAATCTTTGCGGGCGGATTTGCGCTTGCGGCCGTTGAGCAAAAGCGGGTGCGCACGCTGCGCAATCTGCTGCTGCTGATTTCGATGATCGAAAGCCAGCTGCGGTTTCTTTGCCCGCCGGTCGAGGATCTGCTTTGCTCGCTCCGATCCTGCGCTTCGCTGCGCGAATTCTCGTTTTTGACCGCCTGCCTGTCAGCCTTGCGCGACGGTGCGCCGTTCGCAAGTGCTTGGGCAGCTTCGATCCGCAAGGAGCCTGCGCTGCGCGGTCTGCCTGAGACGGCGGCGCTGATCACAGCCCTCGGCGCAACGCTCGGCGCGGTGGATGTGCAGGGGCAGCTGGATCATTGCGCGCAATGCGCATCCCAGCTGGAACGGCAGCTGCAAACGGCGGAGCGGCGCTTCGAACGCAGTGCCCGCCTGTTTCCGCCGCTCGGCCTGCTGCTCGGCGCGTTCTTCGCGCTGCTGTTGTTTCGCTGATACTCTGCTTTGAATGAGGTGATGCAGAATGGATGTGACGATCGTGATCAAAATCGCAGCGGTCGGCCTTGTGGTCGCCGTGCTGAATTCGATTTTATCTCGCGCCGGCAGAGATGATTACGCAATTTTGACGATTCTGGCCGGGATCGCCGCTGTGCTGATGCTGCTGCTGCCGCGCATGACGGCGTTGCTGGAATCTGTGCAGGACCTTCTGGAATTCTGATGGAACTGCTGCGACCGGCAGCCGCCGCGATTTTGACGCTGTTTCTCTACGCGCTGCTTCGACAGCAGCGGTCGGAATTCGCGCCGCTTGTGCTGCTGGCAGGGATCTTCCTGATCCTGTTTTCATTTGCGGCGCATGCGGGCGGCTTGCGGGCGGAGATCCGCGCAATGTTGGAGACAGCGGGCGTCGATCCCTCGGCGGCCGCGATCCTGCTGCGCGCGCTCGGCGTGTGCATCGTGACGCAGATCGCCGCGGATCTTTGCCGCGACCATGCGGCGTCCGCGCTGGCGACTGTTCTGGAACTGGTCGGCCGCCTCGGCGTGCTGATTCTGGCCCTGCCGTTCCTTCGCGCAGTGCTGTCGATCGCTTCGGAGATGATGAATGACTGACATGACGACAATCACCGATGACGCTTCCGCCGTTTTGCAGTCTGCGGTGGACAGCGCCGGCTATTCCGACCTGCTCAATCAAATGCCTGAGGCCGCGGCGCAGGCGTTCGAAACGCTGTCGCTCGATCCGATGGATCCGCATTCGTTTGTTGATCTGTCGCCGGGCGCCGTGTTTGATCTGCTGCGCTCGATGTTTCAGGTGCAATGGCAAACGCCGCTGCGCATTTGCCTGCAGGTTTGCGGTGCGCTGCTGCTGACCGCCGCCTGCGCTGCGATCATGCAGGGCAAAAGCAATGCTTCCCGCGCAATGACGCTCATTGGCGGCGCGGTACAGATGGTTTTGTTGATTCACGGTGTTACCGGGATTCTTCGCGACGGAGCGGCAGCGATCGCCGCCTGCGCATCTTTTGAAAAAGCCTGCATCCCCGTGCTCGCTTCCCTGCTTACGCTCTGCGGACGGCCGACGGCGGCGCTTTCTTTGCAGGGGGCCGCATTCATTGCGGCGCAGGTGCTCGAAGGCTTTGTGGCGGAATCCGTTGTGCCGCTCGCAGCTTCCCTCTGCGCGGCCGGGGCGGTCGGCGCACTGCTTGAGGATCCGCGGGTGACGCAGCTTGCGGCGGAGGGCAGAAAACTGCTTTTAAAACTGTTTGCCGGCGCGGCCGGTCTGTTTTCGGCCCTGCTTTCCCTGAAAGCGGTGATCGCCTCCTCGGTTGACGGACTTGCTGTGCGCGGCGTGAAGCTGGCCGGGAGTTTTGTGCCGGTCGTCGGCAGCGCCGTCGGGGAAGCCTATGCTGCTGCGGTCGGCGCGTTTGGCCTGCTGAAAAATACGGCCGGCGCGGCGCTGGTTGTCGCGTTGTTTGCGCTCTGTCTGCCGGTGCTGATCCGGTTGACCGTCTGGATCGCGGCTCTGCGCGGCGCCTGGGCGTTAGGATTGCTGATCGATGCGTCCGGCA
>JAFWCS010000523.1 GCA_017534365.1 Clostridia bacterium
CCGTAGAGGTGCCCACGCTGGACGGCAAGGTGAAGTACAGCATACCCGAGGGCACCCAGACGGAAACGGTGTTCCGTCTGAGGGGCAAGGGCATACCCAATATCAACGGCGGCGGCCGCGGCGATCAGTACGTTAAGATAAGCGTGGAGACGCCGAAAAACCTCACGTCCGAACAGAAGGAGCTGCTGAGGAAGTTCGCCGACACCTTCGGCGGAGACGAGGGCGGCAAGGGCAAAAGGAAAAAGAAAAAATAAGCTGTATTTTTTGCGGCGCGCTGCGTGATGCGGCGCGCCCGGTTCTTTCGTAGTGTGTGAAGCTTACAGCATCAGCAGCAGCGTGACCGCGGAAATGACGGTCTGCAGGATGCAAAAGCGATAAATGACCTGCGTGTTGGACCAGGGGGTTCCGATGTTTTTGCGCACGTGGTCGTGCAGCGGCGTGCGGATCTTTTTGAGCGGGTTGACGTGCAGGAAGCGGATCGTGACGATCTTGACGATGCCCAGCAGCCCGTCGAGGCAGAGCATGAAGCACAGCGGGATGACCAGCAGGAGGTTGCCGGTTTTCAGCACGGCCACGGCCAGAAACAGGCCGAGCGCGCGGGAGCCGGCGTCGCCCATCATCATCGTGCTCGGCTCGGCGTTTTTCCACAGATAGGGCAGCAGCACGAGGATCAGCAGCGCGATCATCAGCACGGTGTCGTCCTTCGCGCGGGTGCGCAGCAGGATCGCGGCGCCCACGGAAATGAGCGACACGATGGTCAGCGAGCCGCTGAAGCCGTCGATGCCGTCGGTGCAGTTGACGGCGTTGATCAGCATCCAGACCAGCAGCGCCGCAAGGATGCCGAACACAACGGCGGGCAGGCGCAGCGCAAAGCCGAAAAAGCTGACGGAAAGCAGCTGCGGGTTGCAGATGACGAAGTTCGCGGCCACGGCGGCGGAGATCACGAGATCCACAATTCCTTTTTTATATTCGCCCCAGGGCTTTTCGGACCGGTCGTCCAGATAGCCCGAGAGCATTTCAAGGAAAACGGCGCCGTAATAGATCAGCGATTCCGCGCGGATCGGCGCAAACAGCAGCGCGCAAAGAATGAACGCGCAGATAAAAACGATGCCTGCGCCGCGGATCTTGCCGGCGGATTTCATGCCGTTGACGGCAAATTCGCGCCCGTGATCACGCGGCAGTTTGTTTTGAAACAGCCGCAGCAGCGCGGCGCAGAGCACCGGCGGCACGATCACGGTCAGAACCAGCAGCGCTTTCCACGGCAGAACGGAATACAGCATAGGCGTCCCTCCAAATCTCTTCAATCAAAGATACTATAGCATATCGGGCAGGATTTTTCAAGAGCCTGCGCCGGGAATTCCGTGTTCGGATCAGCCGAGATGATCCTCCAGCAGGTCGATCAGGTGACAAAGCTCCACACAGTTTTCATTCAGCAGCGCGGTGAAGGCCGCAGCCTCCTGCGGGGAATCGAAGACGTCTTCATATGCGTGCAGCACGGTTTCGGCGCCGCCTTCACAAAGAACGGCCTCCACGCCGAAGGTCCGGCCGGCAGCGGTCTGCGCTGTGCTGGCGCGATAAAGGATGGCTTGCGGCTCCATGGCAGATCCTCCTTCAAATTGTTTTTGGGGGTGCATCGTCCAATTAACCACAAATCCGGCGCGAAAACAAGGGAAACCCGGCGCTGTCACTGACATTTTCTGTCAAGCGGATTGACAAGCAAAGAATCTTGCACAAAAAAGCGCGGGAAAGTTTGTGCGCGCAGACGGGAAAAACGCATTGACGAAGCGGCCAAAATCATATATAATATTATCTAACTATAGATATTTCCATGCATGGAGGCGCTGAAATGTTGAAAAAATGGCTCCCGCTCCTGCTGTGCTGCGTGCTGCTGCTCGGCGGCTGCGGCGGGAAGGACGGAAAATCATCTGCGCAGGACGGCGCGATGCCCGCGGGCTATATTCCCGAAGGGGTCAAGAGCATCCTGACGCAGCTTGTGAACGCCAATGATTATTTTGTGCGCAACGTGTTCGTTCAGAACCATCTGCCCACGGACGCGAAGGACGCGACGGAGCAGGACGGCCTGCATTATGAGCGCGTCTCCGCAGACCGCGTGACAAGCTACGAGGCGCTTTCCGCGCTGCTGCACGCCACCTATCAGTCGGCCGTGGCGGAGAACCTGCTGGCCGAGGGCGCGTATGCCGAGATTGACGGCAAGCTGTATTGCTGCCTTGAGATTGCGCCGAAGACCGCCGGCGGCGGCGAAGCGGAGGCGTTCACAATCGAAAACGGCAGCATGAACGAGCAGGAGATCACCTTCGACGTCGTCTATGCCGGCGGCAAGAAGGTGGCCATGAAGGCGAATAACAGCGACGGCGTCTGGCGGCTGGCAGCGCTGTATGAATTCTGAGAGAGGAGGAAACGGATATGAACGATCTGAGATCCCGCTGGTTTGACAGCATCGATGCGGCGCTCCCCCTTGCGGAATATCCCCGCCCGCAGCTCACGCGCAGGGACTGGCTCTGCCTCAACGGCAGCTACGATTACGCCGTGACCGCCGAGGACGCGGCGGCTCCCGCGGCTTATGACGGGAAGATCCTCGTGCCGTTCGCCATTGAGAGCGCGGCCTCCGGCGTCGAGCGGGCACTGCAGCCCGAGGAACGCCTCTGGTATCACAGGACCTTCACGCTCACCGACGCCTTTGCGGGCAAGCGCACGCTCCTGCATTTTGACGCGGTGGACTGGCAATGCACCGTCTGGGTCAACGGCGCCGAGGTCGGCAGCCACACCGGCGGCTACAATCCGTTCGCTTTTGATATCACCGACGTGCTGCGCGAAGGGGAGAACGACCTGCTCGTACGGGTGTTTGATCCGACCGACGCCGGGCATCAACAGCGCGGCAAGCAGATCCTGCACGTCAAGGGCTTCTGGTACACCGCGACCTCCGGTATCTGGCAGACCGTCTGGCTTGAGCCGGTCGCGCCCGGCCACGTCGAATCGCTGCGCCTGCTGCCGGATATCGA
>JAFWCS010000524.1 GCA_017534365.1 Clostridia bacterium
CGAATGATCATCTGCAGCAGGGAGTAAGTGACCGAGACCCGGAAAGTGTCGGTAAAGCTGCCATAGGTGACGGTGACGTCCTGCGCGCCGACCGCGGTGAATTTGGTCGGGGAGCAGGTGAAGCCGCTGTTGACGATCTCGGTCGCGCCGTCCTCATACGTAACGAGCAGCGTCAGACCGGTGGTATCCAGCGTGCGCTTATAATAATAATCGGTTTTGTCGGGCGGCGTCTGGATCTGCATGCCCGCCACAGCGCCGTGATCGACCGGCGTATCCTCCTGGATCAGCCGGAAGGGGATGTTGTTCGTGCGCGCAAAGGTATGCGCGTAGGAATTCTCTCTGACCAGCAGCGTCAGGTTCGGGCAGTTGATGAACGCGCTGTTGTGGATGCTCGTCACCGTGCTGTCCAGCCGCAGCTCGGTCAGCGCAGCGCAGCCGTCGAAGGCGCCCATTTCAATGGTCGTGACGCTCGCCGGGATCTCGACCGCCGTCAGCTTTTCGCATTTCTGGAAGGCCTTGGCGCTGATTCTGGTCATGCCGCTGCTCAGAACCACCCGTTCCAGGCCGGAGCGATAAAATGCGCTGTCAAAAGCGCGTACCGAAGCGGGCAGCGTGATCGTTTTCAGCGCATAGCAGTCACCGAAGGCCTGGGAGCCAAGCGTCTCCACGCGCGGCGGAAGGGTGATGCTGCGCAGCGCCGTGCAGCCGCTGAAGGCGTAGTCCGCGATTTCCGTCAGGCTGTCCGGCAGCGTGACGGTCTGCAGCGCGGTGCAGGCGGAGAAAGCGCCGTCCTCAAGCTTGGTGACGCCGTTCGGCACGGCAAAGGACGTGGCCTTGCGCCCGGCGGGGTACTGCTTGAAGAGCGTGCCGTCCGCAGAACACAGGCAGCCGTCGACCGCCTTGAATTCCGTGTTTCCGCTCTCAACGACGTAGTTCAGCACGCCGGTGCAGCCGAGGAAGGCGTTCGCATCGATCATCACGGTCGACGCGGGAATGGTGACAGACGTGAGCGCGGCGCAGTTGGAGAAGGCTTCTCTTCCGATGTTGCGCACAGTGGACGGCAGCGACAGATCGCTGAGCTTGACGCAATCTGAAAACGCTGCCTCCGGCACGGTGGTCAGCGCCGCGGGCAGGGTCAGGTCCGTGAGCGAGATGCACATGCGAAACGCGCCGACGCCGATGGAGCATCTGCTGCCGGCAAACCGG
Source organism: Clostridia bacterium (assembly GCA_017534365.1). Lineage (GTDB taxonomy): Bacteria > Bacillota > Clostridia > Oscillospirales > Acutalibacteraceae > CAG-177. The sequence goes on from JAFWCS010000524.1 coordinate 1,207, forward strand.
ACGGCGCGGAGATTCGCGCAGTCTTCAAAGGCGTATCTGCCGATCACGGTCACGCTCGCGGGGATGTTGACCTGCGTGATATTCACCGTGCCGGCGAAGGCGGATTCCGCGATCTCCGTGACGGGCAGGCCCTCGTATTCCGCGGGGATGTCGATCAGGCCGACGGCGGCGGTGCTGCAGGCGGTGACCTGCGCTGCGCTGCCGCGCGGCGTAATGGTCAGGAAGCTCTCGCCCGTGGCCTGCGCGGCAGGAACGGCCAGGACGCCGATCATAAGAACGGCGAGCAGCAGGCCGAGCAGTTTTCTGATGGATGTCATGCTGAGTCCCTCCGTTTCATCAGAATCCAATAGCGGATTGTATAAAATATTATACCACCGCGCGGCGGGAAATGTCAACACGGCCGCAGGGCGAAAACGGCAGATTCTGTGAACCAATTCGAAACAGTTTTTGAATTTTTCACCGTCCGCTTTGCCCGGAAACGGCAAAAAACGGACGCGATCCGCGGGAAAAACCGTGTTTTTTGAGGAAAATCTCGCGGAAATCAAAAAAATGATTGACTTTTCCGCATTCCCTGTATTATAATACTTATTCCGAGGGGCCTGCCCCCGGTATGCGCAGAAAGAGCTGCGCTGAATTCGAGAGGAAACGGAGGTTAGAAAGCATGAAAAGAACATATCAGCCCAAGAAGCGTCATCGCAAGATGGAGCATGGCTTCCGCAAAAGAATGGCGGACAGAAACGGCCGCAAGGTGCTTGCGCGTCGCAGAGCCAAGGGCAGAAA
>JAFWCS010000525.1 GCA_017534365.1 Clostridia bacterium
ACGTGGACGCCTCCACATGCCTGTTCCCGCAGCAGACCTGGTTCGTCAAGGATTTCCTGCACGCGAACACCTGCTCCGACGAGCATCAGATGATCCTGACGCTGCTCTATCACGACGGGCAGGCCGACGTCGACACCTACGAAGCCTATCCGCGCTTCCTTGTCTACAACAATAAGGACGATTCCTTCAGCCCGGATACCGCTCCGACGCCGCAGAGCTTCCTGCAGCGGATCGTCGCAGCGATCAGGGATCTCTTTGAACGCATCAAGTTCACGCTGGAGCATCTGTTCCCGAAGGTCTGATCCCGTTCCGATCCAACGTCAGCGCAGCCGGGCCGCAAACGGTTCGGCTGCCGCCTTTTGAAATCGCGGCGCACGGAACGCAGCATTCTGAAACGAGTTTTTCAAACCGGAGTCGAATATGGCCTATCTAACGATCAGCGTTTCTGCGCTGCTTTTCAGTCTCGTTTTCCTTTTCAGCGACCGCTTTCGCGCACGCTACGGCGACGCGACGGATACGGTGCTGCAATTCACTGCAGGGGCGCACGCCGCCGGCTGCGCGGCGCTGCTGATCATGAACCGCTTTCGCATCGAGATCACGCCCTTCACGCTGCTGACCGCCGGGCTGGCCGCAGTGGATCTGATCCTGTATCAGCTCTGCTCCCTGCGCGCAATGGGGCGCACCAGTCTGTCAAAATACGCCGTTTTCAGCATGATCGGCGGCATGGCGCTTCCGTTTTTTGCCGGGTTGCTGTTTTTTGACGAACCGCTCACGGCAGGAAAAGCGCTCTGCCTGCTGCTGGTCGGCGGCGCCGTGGCCTGCACGCTGCAAAAAGAAGACCGCGCGGGCGGGACCGGCTATTATCTCGGCGTGTTCCTCACCAACGGCCTCTACGGCGTGATCAACAAATGGTTCAGCGCCGCCGCCTTCCCGAAGGCGAGCGAAGCCGGCTATTCCCTGCTCGCGGAGGGGTTCACGGCGATCCTTTGCCTGCTGCTTCTGCCGTTCGTGCGCGAACGCAGCGGCCTCGTCAAGGGCAGAGGGCTGCTGCAGATGGGCGCCTACGGTCTGCTTTGCGCAATCGGGAATTATCTGCTGCTCCTCGCGCTGCGTACGCTCCCCGCCACCGCGCAGTATCCGTTCGTGACAGGCGGGGTCATGCTGCTTTCCACGCTTTACAGCTGCTTCTCCGCGCGCAAGCCCGGCAAGCGGGAGCTGGCGGCCGTCCTGCTCGCGCTGCTCGGCATTGCGGCGCTGCTGCTGCTCTGATGGAAGCGCAGCGCTTTACAAATCGAATAAATTATAGTATGATATCTACGAATCCAAAGAATAAGGGGCGAATAAAAATGAAATCTATCAGCCGCAAACTGCTCTGCCTCGTGCTGGCGCTCACGCTGGTCTTCACCGGCCCGGCGCTCGGCGCGAACGCCGCGGACGCAAAGAAGATCGCGACCAACGCCGGCGTCAAGGCGCTGGAGCTGCTGATCACCGGACTGATCGGCGGGATCAATCTTGCCGTGCCGGACAACAAGAATTTCCAGAAGGTCAGCGAACACTCGACCGAGAATTTCTATGAAGGCATGACCGAATTCCGCAGCACGCCTGCCGAAAACGCCGCCTGGCAGCTCGGCTACGACAAGGAAACGCTGATCCCGGACGACGTGCTCAACGGCGAATACTATCTCGGCGGCTTCATGACGCTCGACAACGGCATGGTCAACCGCATCGAGGAGATCGTCGGCGGCATGGACGTGCGCACCGTTGCGCTCTCCGACGGCTCCGGCCGCGGGGTCACGGTGTTTGCGAACCTCGACTGCATCGGTTTCTCCAACGGCGACGTCAAGGCGATCCGCGCCCGTGTGGCCGAGGAGCTGCCCGACGTGGAGTTCAACGCGATCAACATTTCCTCCACCCACTGCCACAGCTGCATCGACACGCAGGGCCTCTGGACGAATCTGCTGCCCAAGCTCCTGCGCAACCTCTTCAAATCCTATCTGCGGCTCGATATGGAGCGCGGCGTCAAAGAGGACTATATCGAAGGCTTCCTTTATGATCAGGTCGTCGCCTCGATCAAAAAGGCGGTCGCCGATATGACGGACGGCACGATGACCCTCGCGGTCAAGACGCTGGATCCCGGCTACTTTGAGAACCGCAATCGCAAATCCTCCACCTCGCTGATCACCGAGATCACGCGCGTGACCTTCACGCCGGCGGATGAGAACCGCAAGCCGACCATGCTTGTCAATCTGGCCGGGCATCCGGACGTCACGGGCCTTGCAACGAGCGACCCGGTCGACAACGGCCGCCAGCTTTCCGGCGATTTCGTCACTTACATGCAGGATACGGTCGAGGCCGCCGGCTTCAACTTCATGTTCCTGCAGGGTCCGATCGCCGGCATCTACATCGGCCGCGGCCCGACGAATGACGACATCACCGAGGAGCCGGACCGCCGCTATATGCAGTCCGTGCGCTACGGCCGCGAGATGGGCAAGATCGCGCTCTATCTGACCAACACCGTGGAGGAGATCGAAGCGGATTATCAGGAGAATTTCCCGGCCGACTGGGAGAAGCTGCAGGCGGACATCGCGCAGCATAACGCCAAGGTCGCCGCCGGCGAATCCAAAGAAGAAAACTACACGCTCTGGTATCAGGATTGGGAACCCGTGGAGGAGCGCACGCTCGATCCCCTGCTGAACATCCGCCTGGCAGAGATCAAGGTCAAGGTCAAGAACCCGCTGATCATCCTCGTGGGCAAGCTGAATCTGGCGAATTACGCGGTCTGCAAGGAAGGGCTCGGCTATTATATCTCCACCGAGATCGGCTACATGGAGCTGGGCGATCAGAGATTCGTCATGGCCCCGGGCGAGGTCGTGCAGGATCTCGTGGCGGGCGGTGCCTCGCTGACGGCGGAGGGTTCCTTCACCGGCAAGGACTTCGGCTACAAGACGGTCTATGAGCTCTTCGGCGACAAGACGGTCTGCATCGGCCTGTGCAACGACGCGATCGGCTATATCGTGCCCGACAACGATTACTCCATGGGCATTGTGGACGATCACTATCAGGAGCTGCTTTCGCTGGGCAACACCACGGCTTCCGCTATGATGCAGGGCTTCGCGGATCTTGCTGAGGAGGTCGCGGCATGATCTATACGCCGCTCACGCGCAAGGCCATGCGTCTGGCCTACGCCGCCCACCACGGGCAGGTGGATAAAGACGGGATCCCCTATATCCTCCATCCCGTTCACCTGGCCGAGCAGATGCAGGACGAAGCGACCACCTGCGTGGCGCTGCTGCACGACACGGTTGATGACACGGACGTAACGCTCGAACGGCTGCGCGAAGAGGGCTTCCCGGACGAGATCGTCAACGCCGTCGCCGCCATGACGCACGCGCAGGGCGTGGACTATTTCGACTACGTGCGCGCGATCAAGGCAAATCCGATCGCCCGCGCAGTGAAGCTTGCGGATCTTGCGCACAACAGCGATCCGCAACGCTCCGCCGTCATCGACGCGGCCATGGAGCGCCGGTTTGAAAAATACGCCCGCGCCAAACGCATCCTGAACGGCGAAGAGGATTGACGCAATCAGAATGAAAGAAGGACCGCCTGCGGCTGCTGCAAGCAATCGCAAGCGGTCTTTTTAATCGTTCAAAGCCGGATACGGCGTGAAGGGCGGCGGATCCGCGCTGTGCGGCGCAATGCATTTCTCCATCCAGATCATATCATACCACCGGTCGAATTTGCGCCCGCACCGGCGGAAGGTGCCGGCGAGGGTGAAGCCCATGCGGCGGTGAAACGCCGGGCTGTCGCCGTTCAGATACGGATCGTTTTCCTCTGTCGGCACGCCGATGCAGGCGTAGACGTTCGTCACACCCATTTTAACAAGCGCCGCCTCGAGCGCTTCATACAGCGCCCGGCCCGCGCCCTGCCGGCGCGCCTGCGGGTCCAGATAGACCGTCAGCTCCGCCGCGCGGTCATAAGCCGCCCGTTCGATGAAGGCGTGGGCATAGGCATAGCCGATCACCCGACCGCCGGACTCCGCGACGTAATACGGATACCGCGCGCAGACCGCGGCGATCCTGCGGCCGAATTCCTCCGCGCCCGGCGCTTCATACTCAAAGCTGACCGCCGTGCGTTCCACGTAATAAGCATAGATTTCGGCCAGACGCGGCGCATCCGCGCGCGTCACCGGGCGAATCGTCAGGCGCATAGCATAACTCCTTGCAAAAAGCAGAGGCTTTCGTTGCGGAAAACCTCTGCCGTTTTTTTATTCTGCCTCTGCGGGGGCGGGCGAAGCGCCGTTCATGAGCGCGTAGAATTCCTCGCCGGTCATCTTTTCGTTCTCATACAGCCGCTTTGCCACCGCATGCAGCTGATCCAGATGGTCGCTGAGGATCTGCGTGGTGCGGTCGTAGGCGTTGCGGATCAGGCGCTCGATCTCCGCGTCGATCTGCGCGGCCACGCTCTCGGAATAGTTGCGCACGTGGCCGAATTCCTTACCGAGGAAGACTTCGTTGTTGTCCTCACCGAAGGAGATCGGGCCGAGCGTATCGCTCATACCGTATTTGGTGACCATGCTGCGGGCGATCTCGGTCGCGCGCTGGATATCGTTGGACGCGCCGGTGGACACGTCGCCGAGGATCAGCGCCTCCGCCACGCGCCCGCCGAGCAGGCCGACCAGGGAATCGAGCATCTCGTTTTTGGAGGTGTAGTTCTTATCCTCCGTCGGACGATAGAGCGTGTAGCCGCCGGCCATGCCGCGCGGGATGATCGAGATCTGATGCACGGGATCCTGATGCTCCAGATAGAAGCTGGAAACCGCGTGCCCCGCCTCGTGATAAGCCGTGAGCTTCTTGGCCTTTTCGTTCATCTTGTGCGACTTCTTTTCGGAGCCGACCTCCACCTTCAGCGCGGCTTCGTCGATCTCCTCCATGGTGATCGCCTTCTTGCCGCGGCGGGCGGCGAGCAGCGCCGCTTCATTGAGCAGGTTCTCCAGATCCGCGCCGGTGAAGCCGACGGTGGCATGCGCCACGCTCTCGAGATCGACGTCCGGGCCGATGGGCTTGCCCTTGGCGTGGACCTTCAGGATCTCCACGCGGCCTTTGGTGTCGGGATAATTGACGGTGACCTGCCGGTCGAACCGGCCGGGACGCAGCAGCGCCGGATCCAGGATATCCGGGCGGTTGGTCGCCGCGATCACGATGACGCCTTCGTTCGCGCCGAAGCCGTCCATTTCCACAAGCAGCTGGTTGAGGGTCTGCTCGCGTTCATCGTGGCCGCCGCCCATGCCGGCGCCTCTGTGCCGGCCGACCGCGTCGATCTCATCAATGAAAATGATGCTCGGGGAATTCTTCTTCGCCTGGTCAAACAGATCGCGCACGCGGGAAGCGCCCACGCCGACGTACATCTCCACGAAATCCGAACCGGAGATCGAGAAGAACGGCACGTTTGCTTCGCCCGCGACCGCGCGGGCAAGCAGCGTCTTGCCGGTGCCCGGAGGGCCGACAAGCAGCACGCCCTTGGGAATGCGGGCGCCGAGCATGTCGAACTTGCCGGGATCCTTGAGGAATTCCACGATCTCCGCCAGCTCTTCTTTTTCTTCGTCCGCGCCGGCGACGTCCTCAAAGGTCGTTTTGCGCTTCTCATCCTTGGCCTGCTTGATCCGCGCCTTGCCGAAGCTGAGGGTGCGGTTATTTTCATTGCTCATGGTCTGGTTCATGCGCCGGAACATGAAAAACGTGATGCCGACCATGGCGACAAGCAGCAGGAGCGTAGGCCCGATATTATAGAGCCACTGCCCCGTGGAGCCGGTGACGTAGGCCGCTTTGATCGGCGTGTCGGGATGCGCGCGGTTATAAGCGATCACGCCGTCGTGGATATCTGTCAGGAACAGATTCACGCTCGGCACGCTGAAGGCCTTGGGCTCTTTTTCATCCTTGAGCTTATAGACCAGCGCGCCGCTGCTGAGGTTGAGCTTGTATTCCTCGACCTTTCCCTGATCGAACAGCGCAACGAGCTGATAATACTCAAGTTTTTCCTGCTTCTGCGTGCCCGCATACACGCTGATGCCGCTGATGATGATCAGCGGGATCAGGATATACGGGATCAGCGTGAGCAGCCTGCGCCGCCTGGACGGCTGATTCTGATTGGAATTACTCAATGCTTCGTTCCTCCTGGTGTTGATATCTTTCCCCTTGCTGAAATTCAGCCCGGACGGTATTCCTGTTTGAGCACGCCGATGAACGGCAGGTTGCGATAAAGCTGATCGCAATCCAGCCCGTAGCCGACGATAAATTCATTCGGCACGTTCAGACCGACGTAATCGGCCGCCACGTCCTGCGCGATGCGCGCTTCGGGCTTGTCGATCAGCGTGCAGATGCGGAAGGAAGCCGGATTGCGGTTGAGCAGCAGCTTTTTCAGATAGGAAAGCGTGCGCCCCGTGTCGAGAATATCCTCCACGATCAGCACGTCGCAGCCCGCGATGGATTCATCCAGATCCTTGAGGATACGCACGACGCCGGTCGAGGTTTCGCTTTTATAACTGGAAACGCTCATAAAATCGATCTTGCAGGGCACGGTGATCGCCCGCATCAGATCCGCCATAAAGACGATCGAGCCCTTCAGCACGCTGACGAGCATCAGGTTTTTGCCCTCGTAATCCTTGCTGATCTGCGCGCCGAGGCGCTTGACGGCGGCGTCAAGGTCCTCCGCCGTATAAAAGATTTTTTCAATTCGATCCAGCATCCGAATCCATCCCTTCTCTTGTAGCTTCTATGATCAGCAGGCGGTCTGTCTGCGCCGTTGCCGCCGCGCGCACGTCGCAGCCGACGCCGAGCACCAGCAGCACGCCCTCGTCGTCAGCCAGCAGCGCGGTCTGCGCGCGCGCCTCCGGCGCGATCGCCAGCTCGTTGAACAGTTTTTTCAGCGTCTTTTCGCCGCGGCCGGGCAGCCGGAGCCGGTCGCCGGGGCAACGGCTGCGCCAAATTGCTTTGCCGTTTATTTTATCACAATCGAGCCGGTATTCCAAGGCTTGATTGGAAATTGGCTGTAAATTATTCGTTTCGGATTTATGAACGCACCGCGCCGTGATCCGCCACGGGCCGACAACCTGGGTCCCGGCCAGCGGCTGCGGCGTGAGCGGCAGCGAGATCCGCGTTAACAGAAGCTGCCAGAACGAAGGATCGTATGGCGTTTTAAAACAGGATATGCACTATATCCGCTTCCGAAGAACTTCTCTCCCCAAAGTAACGGTAGAATATATGTTGACTTTCATGGGATACAATATTCGTAAACTATTTCGACATTTTGGCGGCAATTTGAAAATGAGTTATTGGACAGCTCCTAAAGATCTCAAACCAGAGAAGTTTAAAAAGCCAAGCGCAAAACGCCTGGTAAAAAGAGTTTCGAAAAAGAAGAAAAAAACAGATAATCAAAAGGCAAAATCTTCGTATAAATACAAGAAAAGGGGCCATTAAACTTCGGCTAAT
>JAFWCS010000526.1 GCA_017534365.1 Clostridia bacterium
CGCAGAATCGTCCTTTTGACCGACTGAGGAATGTATTTTCCGATCTTCATTTGCATTTCCCCTTTATAACAACCTGATGTCTTCAAACCTTGTCGCGCCACCGTACTGCGGAAACCATTCAATATTCTCACGATTCAATGGGCTGTAGATATCAAACGCAAACGCCCCTCTTATCATGTCAATCGTCTCCGTAACGCCCATTTTATTTGCCCTGAACAGAATAAACTGTGCCGTGTAATTCCCGTTCATAAGCAACGACGTATTCAACTCAAAAAGAATGCTTTTTTCTTCTCCTTTTCTCATCGCGGGCAGTTCTTCGGAGAATGCAATTCCATTGATCACGTCACTCTTGTTCAACACTTCCACTCGTAAACGCAGGTCACTGATATCCTGTTCTGCTCTGCACTGCAGCCTGCATCGGATCGGTTCGCCGATCTTGTAAATACAATCCTCCGTATTCAGTAACTCGCACGAGAGCATTTTGACCTGACGCAGATAATAATCCTTATGTTTCACACCTTCAAACGAGCGGAACGTCGTCTTTTCCACCTCCGCATTCTGAAGGTATATGTTGATCGCCTCTGCCACGTCTCCATCAAAGATCACCTTGCCATGGTCGAGGACGATGCAGCGCTCGCAGAGCTTTTTGATCGTGCTCATATTATGGCTGACGTAGAGCACGGTGCGCCCCTCCTGATTGGAGACGTCGCTCATTTTGCCCAGGCATTTTTCCTGGAACTTCATGTCGCCGACGGCCAGCACCTCATCCATGACCATGATCTCGCTGTCCAGATGCGCGGCGACGGCAAAGGCAAGCTTGACGTACATGCCGCTGGAATAGCGCTTGACGGGCGTATCGATGAACTTTTCCATCTCGGCAAATCTGACGATAGCATCAAATTTCCGGTCGATCTCCGCCTTGCTCATGCCGAGGATCGCGCCGTTCATATAGACGTTCTCGCGCCCTGTCAGCTCCGGATGAAAGCCCGTGCCGACCTCGAGCATCGACGCAATGCGCCCGTTGATGCAGATGCGCCCTTCCGTCGGCGCCGTAACGCGGGAAAGGAGCTTGAGCAGCGTCGATTTCCCGGCGCCGTTATGGCCGATGATGCCGACGATCTCCCCTTTTTTCACGTCAAAGGAAACGTCGTCCAGCGCAAGAAACTTTTCGTTCTTGTGATACGCCTCCGCAGACCCGATCTTGCTGTTCGGGTCTTCCTTCCCCTTGCGGCGGGCGATGAAGGACTGAATGTCCCCTTTCAGCGTGCCGCCGCCGATCGCGCCGAGACGGTATTGCTTCGATACGTGTTCGATTCGAATTGCCAGATCATTCATATGAAACGAATCCTTTTCTTTCATTACTCATTTTCGCCGAGGATGGCGGACAGCATCTGCTGACAGATCACGTCCGGCCGCAGGCGTTCGCGGATCTTCACTGCATTGCGGGAGAGCTTTTCCGCCAGCGCCGGATTCTCGATCAGCTCTTTCATGGCAAGATACAGGGCCTGCTTATCCCGCATCGGCACGAGCAGACCGTTTTCGTGATCCTCGATCATCATCCGCGCGCCGCCGCCGGCGCAGTCCGTGCAGACGCAGGGCAGGCCGATCGCCATGGCCTCCAGCATGGAATTGGAAATACCCTCACGGTCGGAGGAAGAGACAAACATCGCTGCATCGCGAACCTTTGCATGTACATTCAGATCTGCTTCGTGAATAAAGGCACGATCAGCAAGTCCAAGCGCAGCAATTTGTTCGTTCAGCTTCGCTTTCAATCTGCCTTCACCAAAAATGGCAAGGGTATAATCCGGATAATCTGCGTGCAGCATCGCAAAAGCGTCGACCAGCAAAGGCAGGTTTTTCACTTCCAGCAAATGGCAAAAGTTCACGATTTCTTTTCTTCTCTCCCCTTCATAAGGATCGGGAAGATTTGCATCCTGAATAAAATTCGGGATCACATATTTTTTTGTATCCGGCAAAAAAGTATAATAATCGCGCTGCTCCGTGGTTTGAAAAATGGCGCTTTGCGCACGCGTATAGTATTTTTTGCGCAGCATCGTGTACGGAGATCCCGCAGGATACTCATGTGCAGCATCTGTGCAATCCCCGAACAGCACGCGATTCGGCAGCTTCTGCGCGGCCATCATGGTTGCGATATTCGGCGTCGTCATAAAGGAAGCTACGATCGCATCCGGGTACTGTCGCAGATAAGCCTCCAGCGGAGCCGCATAGTTGTTTCGTAAATACAGCTCCCGCTCCGCAAGAGCGGCCGTCTGCGCACCGGAAGCATGCGCCAGCCGCAGGAGCGCTTTATCAAGCAAGCCGGTTTTCGGAGGTCGCTCCATTTGAAAGAGACTGCATTTTTCCGGGTCATACGCGGTCAGATCCGGATGCTGCTTGATGCAGACCACCTTCACCGCCGGATGCATTTCGAATTTCACGACCGGATCATCCAGCAGCAACACGGTCATATCATAGCCCTGCGCTGCGAAATCGTTCGCCACGGCAGACAGTCGTCGCTCCGCGCCGCCGACCGCCAAAGAATGCAGCACAAATATGATGGATTTCATTCAGATCCTCTCTTTCCCCGCTCTCCTCACGCGCCGAAATTCACGTAGATATAATCTCCGATTTCAGCAATACTTCCCTTTTTCGGATAGACGGGAAGTGCATCTCCCGCCGATGCATAGGTTTCA
>JAFWCS010000527.1 GCA_017534365.1 Clostridia bacterium
CGAACCACCGAAGTCAGTGACAACAGATTTACAGTCTGCCCCCTTTGGCCGCTCGGGAACTCTCCCATATTGAATTGTTTGGGTTTGAGAACCACCATGGAGCTGGTGGACGGACTCGAACCCCCGACCTGCTGATTACAAATCAGCTGCTCTACCAACTGAGCTACACCAGCACGGAATGCTAGATTACTATAGCATAAAACGCGGCTTGCGTCAAGCCCTTTTTTTAAAAAATTTGACGCTTTTCCGGCAAAAGAATTTCCAAATCCGGATGTCCCGCGGCAACGGGCTTGATTTTTTTCGGGCAGTTATGTTATAATGAAAAAAATAATCTAGGAGGCGTTCGGAATGAAGTTTTATCAATGCGCGCACTGCGGCAACATCGTCGTTTATATGGAAGACCGCGGCGTGCCCGTCATGTGCTGCGGGCAGAAAATGCAGGAGATCGTGCCCGGCTCCGTGGATGCTTCGGCCGAGAAGCACGTGCCGGTCGCGACGGTGGACGGCGACGTCGTCACGGTCAAGGTCGGCGCGGCGCCGCATCCGATGCTGGAGGCGCACCACATCGCGTGGATCGTGCTGGAAACGGAGCACGGCTTCCAGAAGAAGGATCTGGATCCCACCGGCGCGCCGACGGCGGTGTTTGCGCTCGCCGGCTACAAGCCCGTGGCCGTCTATGAATACTGCAACCTGCACGGCCTGTGGATGGCAAAGATCTGACGAATCAGAATCAAAGGCAAAACAAAGCGACCCGGATGCGGCGGCTGGCTGCATCCGGGTCGCTGTTTGTTTCCTGATTCGGTTCATTCTCCGTCCGCGTCGGGCAGTTCCGGCGCGTTCGTGTCCGGATCCGCAGACGGCTTGTCCGCGGGTTCCGCCGGGGCGACGGGCTTGCCGCACTGCGCGAGCAGGCCGTTGAGATGCGCCGCGAGGTCGGCCGTATCCGCCGTGCGGATCAGATAGTGCTGCTTTGTATATTTGTTTTTCTCCGTCCAGACCGCGCCGTCCGCTTCCACGTGGATATTGACCGGCTTGGAGAGCTGGTAGAACGCGCCGTCCCCCTCGAAGGCGTACTGCACCGCGGTGAGTGCCCAGGCCTCCCGCATATAGGGCGGGCGGCTGCGGTCGATCGAAAGGCGGTAGGCGTCATAGACCGGGTTTTCGTCGGCGTCCTCCGGGGGATCGTAATAGCCGGTCAGCACGCTTTTGGCGACCTCTGTGCCGACGCAGACCACGCGCTTCTTGAAATGCGCAAGCACGTAGGCCAGCGCTTCGGGATCGCACTGCGCGTGGAATTCTTTGCCTTTCGGGTAGGTTCCGGCCTGCAGCACGATCGAATGCACTTTTTTGTTGAAGAGCGCTTCGTCCGCTTCCAGCAGCGCGCGAATATTATTCAGCGGACCGGTCACAATGAAGGTGACGCCGTCCTCCGGCACGCGGCGCAGCTGCTTGAGATAAACGGTCTGCGCATCCTCGGCGCCGACGGCGCTGTTTTCATATTTGCAGTATTTTTTCGTCAGCTTTTTGTTGTAGGCTGAGCCGTCCTCCAGCAGGCTTTCGCCAGTGTACCACGCGATCTGCGGTTCGCCGAGCCGCGCGTAGGCGGCGATCGCGCGGATCGCGCCGTTCGCGTAGGGGTCGGAGGTGCTGTTGCCGATGCAGAGCAGACGATTGCCGTAGGTCTCCGTCAGAACGCCGAGCAGCGCCAGCGCGCCGGCGCCGTCCGCATCCTGACCGAGCGCGGCGTCATAGATCACGCTGCGGTCGCTTTCACAAAGCGGTTCATAAGCGGATTTGCCGAAATTCCGCTCTTTCTTTCTGGATTTGAGCGCATAGCGCACGACCCAGACGATCAGCGCCAGCGTGACGAGGATCGCGGCGATCAGCACGAGCGTCTGCCGCGGAATCAGGTCATAGATCCGGTCGCCGACCAGCGTGAGCAGGATCACGCGCGGCAGGATGCCGGCGAGGGAGAGACCGAGATAGGGGAGAAAGCGCATGCGCACCGCGCCGAGCAGCAGGCCGGTCAGATCGATCGGGAAGACCGGGATCAGCCGCAGCAGAAAAATGGCCGAGAGCTTGCCGCGCTTTTGCAGATCCAGGATCTTTTCGCCCCAGCGCACCTGCTCGAGCTTGTGGACGACGTAAGGCCCGCCGAGCAGGATGCCGAGCAGATAGGTCGCGCAGACCTCCAGCAGGATGCCGGCGGCGTTGATCAGGATCGCCTTGATCGGGCCGAAGGCCATACCGACGGCAATATAAACCACCGAAGCGGGCACGACGAAAGTGACGGCCTTGAGCAGGTAAACGCCCCAGATGCTCAGAATGGCGATCCAGACGTTTTCCTTCGCGGCCACCAGGGCGGGAATATCAATGTTGCGCAGGGCGTCGAACTTCCAGACGATCAGCCCGATGATGCTCACAGCGATGAGTATGCGCACGACCAGACCGATCACGTGCGAGCCGCGCATGAATTTTTCCTTCACGGTTTTCCCTCATTCCTTCTTGATTTCTTCTTTTACTATACGCTGATTTGCAGCGGAAAGCAAGAAAAAAGCGGTGGATTTAAAAAAATTTGTGGACATTCGCCGCAAACTGTGCTATACTCTATCCGAATATCCAGTCTTTGGGAGGTGATTGCCGTGACGAAAAAAGAGCGGCTGCAGCGCGCAGCGGCGTCCGTTGCGCTCGACGGGCTGTATGCATATATCCGCAAAGCGCCGGCCGCGCGGCTGGTCCAGCTGATCGATCTGGCCCAGAAGCTCAGCGGCAGCACCTTCCCCGCGAAGAATTTCGACTCCTTCCGCAGGGCGCTGAAGGATCCGGAAAACGTCTGGCGCGATTTCGCGGAGCGGATCGTGCGCGAGAGCGATCCGGGCTATATCAAAAAGCTGTTTCTGGCCCTGGGCCTCGGCGCCGGCGTCAACGGCACGAAGGCGGTGCGCGCCAACCGCGAAAAGTATCACTGCAACATCCCGTTCCTGCTGCTGATGGATCCCACGAGCGCCTGCAATATGCATTGCAAGGGTTGCTGGTCGGCGGAATACGGCCACCGGCTGAATCTCACGCTCGATGAGATGCGCAGCATCGTCGATCAGGGCACGGCGCTGGGCACGCACGTTTATATGCTGACCGGCGGCGAGCCGCTTGTGCGCAAGGACGATATCCTCACCCTCTGCGCCGAGCATCCGGACTGCGCGTTCCTGGCCTACACCAACGCCACGCTCGTGGATCAAAGCTTCTGCTCCCGGATGAAGGCGGTGGGCAACCTGACGCTGGCGATCAGCATCGAGGGCACGCAGGAGAGCACGGACGACCGCCGCGGCGAAGGCGCGTATCAGCGCGCGATCAAAGCGATGGAGCTGCTGCAGCGCAACGGCATCTTTTACGGCGTTTCCATTTGCTACACGAGCAAAAACACCGCTGACGTGACCGACGACGCGTTCCTGCGTCTGCTGGTCGAGAAGGGCGCGCGGTTCGCGTTTTATTTCAACTATATGCCGGTCGGCAGCGCGGCGCTGCCCGCGCTGATCCCGACGCCCGAGCAGCGGGTCTATATGTATAAATGGCTGCGCAAGGTGCGCAGCGGCAAGACCGGTCACCCGATCTTCGTGATGGATTTCCAGAACGACGGGGAATACGTCGGCGGCTGCATCGCGGCCGGGCGCAATTATTTCCACATCAACTCCGCAGGCGACATGGAGCCCTGCGTGTTCGTGCATTATTCCGACGCGAATATCCGCACGCATACGCTGCTGGAGGGGCTGAAGAATCCGCTGTTCCAGGCGTATTATCATAACCAGCCGTTCAACGACAACCATCTGCGGCCCTGCCCGCTGCTGGAGAATCCGGAGTATTTGCGTGCGATGGTAGCGCAGACCGGCGCGAAATCCACGGATCTGATCGAGCCGGAGAGCGTGGAGACGCTCTGCGGGCGCTGCGACGCCTTTGCGAAGGCCTGGCAGCCCGTGGCGGATCAGCTCTGGCAGAGCACGCCGCATCCCGACCCGAAGACGCAGTTCTATCGCGACACGCCGGAGGGGAAGGCCGCGCGGAAGGACTAACCGCCGCACTTATCCAACTGAACAAGGGGTGCTGGACGAAAAACCGTCCGGCTGAGATCATACCCAGGAACCTGATCCCGGTAATGCGGGCGTAGGAACAACGTGCAGAAATTGCGCCCGACGGTCAGGAAAGCTGAACTGTCGGGCGTTTTTGTTATTTCAATTTATTTCTCCGCAGGGCGGAGGAAAGGAGTGTCTTTATGAAAACCAGCAAAAAAACCAACATCGGTCCGATCCAGGTGCTCGCCGAGAGCGCCGTGATGGTCGCGCTGTCGATCGCGCTGTTCGCGGTCTCGGATATGATCCCCTGGCCGTGGGCTTACGGCGGCGGCTTCACGATCTTCGGCCAGGTGCCGATCGTCATCATCAGCTATCGGCATGGGCTGAAGGCCGGCATTCCCGCCGCGCTGGTGCTTGCGATCTTCGAGATGATCATGGGACTGAAAAACTTCTCCTATGTGACCGGCATCGGCGCGATGCTGATCGTTGCGCTGTTTGACTATCTGATCGCCTACGGTGTGCTCGGCCTCGGCGGCATGTTCAAAAAAGCATTCGCCGGGAAAGCGACCCCCGCAGCCCGTCAGGTGCCGGCGCTCGCCTTGGGCAGCCTGGTTGTCTGCCTGCTGCGCTTCACCTGCCATTTCATCAGCGGCGTCACCGTCTGGAGCGGCTACGCGCCGGACAGCGCGATCAAGGCCGTGATCCTGTATTCCCTGACTTACAACGGCGCGTATATGCTGATCGAGACCGTGATCACGATCGTCGGCGCGATCGCCGTCGGCAGCATGCTCGATCTGAGCAAACAGCGGATCTCCAAATAACGTGAACGAAGACGAAGAAAACCAAAAGGAGCTGTCCTGCCGCGACAGCTCCTTTTTATGCTTATGCGTTTGCGCGGCGCAGCCTGCCGATCAGCCAGCAGAGGAGGAAGGCCGCAAGATCGACCGCGACTATCGTGGAGCCGACCGGCGTGCCGGAGAGCACGGAGACCAGCAGGCCGGCGACCGTGCAGACTACGGAGAAGACGGCGGCGCAGATCG
>JAFWCS010000528.1 GCA_017534365.1 Clostridia bacterium
GCCCGTCCAGCCCCGGCATCATGATGTCGAGGATCGCGCAGTGGACGGTGTGTGCGGCCACCTGTTCGATCGCCTGCCGGCCGTTCTCCGCGCGCAGCACCTGATAGCCCTCCAGCTCCAGATAGATCTGCAGCGAATCCAGGATGGCAATGTCGTCGTCGCAAACCAAAACGGTATACATGCTTTCACCTCTCGAAAAAATCGATTCACCCTTGGTTCGATTCAAGAATAGCAGGGGATTCTTACAAACCGGGGTGCAGAATTCTTACAAAAATCTAACAATTGAAAACAACAGGGCCCGCAGGCGACGACCTCGCCCGCAGGCCCCGGATTCAGCGGTGCATCAGAAAATATAATTCTTCGGGTTCTGCGTTTCGCCGTTGTAAATCACTTCGAAATGCAGGTGCGGACCGGTGGAGTTGCCGGTGGAGCCGACCTGACCGATCGTCTGACCGCCTTCAACGTAATCGCCGACGGAAACGGTGATCGAACCGGTGATCATGTGGGCGTAGCGGGTCTTGTAGCCGTCGCCGTGATTGATCAGCACCATGTTGCCGTAGCCGGAGTTGCTGCGCTGCACGACCTCGACCACGCCGCTGCGCGAGGCGATGACCGGCGTGCCGTAGGCGCCGCCGCCTGCAACGACCAGATCGATGCCGCTGTGCCAGCCGCTGCTGCGCCAGCCGTAAGGCGAGCTGACATAATGGCAGCTCGGCGCCGGCCACAGGAAGCCGGCATTGGAAACGGAGCCGATATAAACGCCGTTGACGGAGGTCTTGGTGCCGACCACGACGACCTCATCCACCGCTTCGCGGATCGTGTCAAACGTCTGATTGGTGGACGTCTCCACGTCGTTGACGTAGGTGACGGTGGTGGTCACGCGCTCAATGCCGTCCACGCCCGGCTGCACGACGCTGCGGTAGCCGCTGTATTTTGTGGCGTCGCGCCGCTGCACGGTTTCAAACGCGATCGGCCGCGTGGTGCTTGTGGTCACAGTCTTTTTGACGTTGACCATGTGCTCTGCGCTGCGGATCACCAGCCGGTCGCCCGGCTGCAGGCGGTCCAGATCCATCTCCGGATTCTGCTTCTGCAGGTAGCTTGCCGTGATGCCGTACATGGACAGAATGCTTTCCAGCGTGTCGTCCTCGGTCACGGTGTGGCCGATGGCGCTGCCTCTGCCGGAGAGCTTGGCCTCCAGCTGCGCCGCATCCCACATGACGTCGGGATCGTCGCGATACAGGCCCTGCACGTAATCGATGTTTTCGGCAAAGCCGACCACGTAGCCGTTGGCCTCGGCGTCCGCTTCATAGGGCTCGATGATATCATAAAATACGGTTTTTGCGTCCGCTTCGTTTTTGACCGCGCAGATGAAGGCGCCGTCGATATAAATGCCGCAGGCGTGCGTCAGATTCTCAACGGAATTCTCGATGATTTTGTCGGAGATCGACTGCGCGTCGTCCAGCTCCTCAAGCGAAACAAGCGAGAGCGTATAGCGGGCATTGAGGTTTGCCTGCGCCGCCGTGGTTTGCTCCACGGTCTCAGTCGCGCTCAAGCGGTCCCTCACCATTTCGCGCGCTTCGATATAAACGGATTCATCGCTGATATAGCCGATGGAGCTGTCGTTGTAAATCACCTCCAGCGCGAAGGTGACGCTGTTCCAATAATGGACCGTCAGCAGCAGCACGACCAGCGCGCCGGCGGGAAGGAGCAGATTCAGCGCCGTTTTGAACAGATCCCTGTGCCGCCGCAGCGCCTTGAGGATCAGATGGCCGAGCACGGCGGGGAAGGACAGCGGCTGTTTTGCGGCGCGGCGCAGATTCTTGCGCGTAGAACGCACTTCCCGGCGAAAGCGCACGGCATCCCGCAGCAGCTCCCGGATATAGGCGCGGCTGCGGAGCTTGACGCTGCGCGTCATATCGCTCCAGAGCGTGAACATCCGCACGAAGGGGAAGCTCAGGATCCGGAACAGCAAACCGAACACGGCGACGAGCACGCGGCTGATCGCGTCGCCGAAGCGGTAGATCAGCTGAAACAGTCCGCCGCCGGAGGGAGGCGCTTCCTGCTGCCTGCGCGCCTGCTTTTTCTCCGGCTGCTTCTCCGGCTGCGCAGGTTCCTGCGGTTCGCCTCCGTAGCCGTCGTCAAGCATGAGCGCGTCGATCTCGCGCGTGAGCGAATCGCGCAGGCGCTGCGCGTCGCCGTCCACGTCGATCATCGGCTTGCGGCGGTCGCCTTCCGGCTGCTGCATGGTCTCGACCGCAACGGAATAGCGGCGCTCGATATCCTCGCGCACGGCCTGCAGCTCCCGCGCGCGGCGCGCTTCATCCTGTGCGCGCATCGCTTCGGCGCGGCGCTGCTGCTCCGGCGTGCCGTAAAGCTCGTCCAGATCAATGATGCCGTCGAGGATGTCTTCGTCGTTGCCGGCAGCGCCCTGCGGAAGATTCAATTTTTCATTTTCATGCTCCATGCGGGTGCTCCCAACTCAGAAATACAAAAACATTAACAGCTTATTATAGCACGTTATTTATAAAATTACAAGTCCAAAAGGAAGCGGCGCAGCGCATCCCGCCAATCCGGCAGCCGCGCGAAGCCGGCCGCGTCCAGCGAAGCCTTCGATAACCTGGAATTCAGCGGCCGCGCGGCGGGGGAGGGATACTGCGCGCTCGGCACCGGCGCAACGACGGTCGAGCGTCCCGCCTGCCGGAAGATCTCGGCGGCGAAGTCCGCCCAGCTGCAGACGCCTTCGTTTGTGGCGTGATAGACGCCGTAGCGTTCACCGGTGATCATATCGGCCAGCAGCGGCGCCAGATCCGCCGTGTAAGTCGGCGAGCCGATCTGATCGTCGACCACGCGCAGCGTATCGTGCGTTTCGGACAGCTGCAGCATCGTCCTGACGAAGTTTTTGCCGTGCAGTCCGAAGACCCAGGAGATCCGGACGATGAACGATTTGGGGCAAAGCGCCTGCACGGCCAGCTCGCCGGCCAGCTTCGAGGCGCCGTAGACGTTGCAGGGGCGCTTCTCCGCGCTGACCTCCAGAAAGTCCGTGCCGTTGTCGCCGAAGACGTAGTCCGTGCTCAGATACAGCAGCTTCGCGCCGCAGGCTGCGCAGGCAGCCGCCACGTTGCGCGTGCCGCCTTCGTTGACGGCGAAGCAAAGCGCCCGCGCCTGCTCGGCGGCATTGACGTCGGTGAATGCGGCGCAGTGGATGACGGCATCCGGCTGCTCCGTCGCAAACAGCGCGTCGACCGCAGCGGCTTGCGTGAGATCGAGCGTGTCGACGTCCGTGCCGACCGCCCGGATGCCGCGCTGCGCGAGCACGGCCATCACGTCCGTGCCCAGCTGTCCCTTCGCGCCTGTGACCAAAACCTTCATTCCGCTGCCTCCCTGCGCATTGTTCTGTTAGCAGTGTACCACACAATTGCAGATTATACAATCTTTTTTCCGTCGGTTCTTTTGCCGGTCTGTAAACTATCTGTGAACGCCGGCCGGCGAAAAGCCCTTGCGCGGCTGCGCGTTTTGCATGTTTTTCGGCTGTCGCCCGATTTTTTTCGTTTTTGCACTGTTCATCCAAGGAAAACTATGATACAATAGAAGCGGAAAGAGGGGAGCACCATGGCATTCAAGCATCTTGTGGATCTGCATACGCACACGGACAATTCGTTTGACGGCAATCATTCCGTCATGTTTCTTTGCGAGGTTGCCTGCGACCGCGGCCTGCGGGCGATCGCTTTTACCGATCATCTGGAAATGGACGCCTTTTATCGTGACCAGTTTGACCGCACGGCGCTGCAGGCGTATTTTGAGGTCGCCAAAGCGAAGGCCGTGTTTCAGGGCAAGCTGACCGTCTGCAACGGCGCGGAGCTCGGCCAGGCGATCTATGACCGGGCAACGTCGGAGGCGCTGCTGCAGAAGATGAACTATGATTTCGTGCTCGGCTCGATCCACAATCTGCCGCAGATGCAGGATTTCTATTATATGGATTTCGATGATCCCGCCGTGGACTATCCCGCGCTGCTGCGGCAGTATTTCGAAACGGAGCTGGCGCTGGCGGAGTGGGGGCAGTTTGACGCGCTTGCGCACCTGACCTATCCGCTGCGCTATATCGTCGGCAATTATCACAAGCCGGTGGAGATGCGGGCCTATGCCGAGCTGATCGACGCGATCCTTGAAACGCTGATCCGGAAGGACAAGGCGCTCAAGCTTAATACGGCCGGCTTGCGGCAGCCGATCGGCGTGACCTCGCCGGATGAAAGCATCCTGCGCCGCTACCGTGAACTGGGCGGTCAGCTGCTTACCATCGGCTCAGACGCGCATTTTGCCGCGGATCTCGGCGCCGGCCTGGAGGAAGGCTACGAACTGGCGCTGCGCTGCGGCTTCGAATGCATCGCCCTCTATCAGCATCGGACGCCCACACTGATCCCCATTCTTTAAACGAGAGGAGAGGCGAGCAGCATGAAACTCTCTGTCAACGCACCCGCAAAGCTCAATCTTTATCTGGATATTCTCGGTCGGCTCCCGAACGGGTATCACAGCCTTGCCATGGTCATGCAGGCGGTCTCGCTCTTTGATACCGTCACGCTGGAGGAAACGGACGAAGCGGGGATCCGCCTGCGCTGCAGCGATCCCTCCCTGCCCTGCGACGAAAAGAACCTTGCGTATAAAGCGGCGGCAGCGTTTTTCAATGCCCTCGGCGAAGCGCCGCACCATGCGCTCCACGTCGAAAAACGGATCCCGATGGCGGCCGGTCTCGCCGGCGGCAGCGCGGATGCCGCGGCGGTGCTGGTCGGCCTGAACGCGCTTTACGGCCGGCCCTATGCGCTGCAGGCGCTCTGTGACATCGGGCTGACCGTCGGCAGCGACGTGCCCTTCTGCGTGCGCGGCGGCACCTGCCTCGCGCAGCATACCGGCGGCATCCTTGCGCCGCTCCCGCCGCTTCCCGCCTGCACGTTCGTGCTGGTCAAGCCGGACCGCGCGGTCTCCACGGCGGAGGCCTATGCCGCGGCGGACAGCGTCTATCTCTATCACCCGTCTTTCACCCGGATGCTGCAGGCGTGCGCCGAGCAGGATCTGGACGGCATCTGCCGGCTGGCGGGCAACGTGTTTGAGCAGGTGATCGACGTGCCGGAGCGCATCGAGATCAAGCAGTATCTGCGCCATTACGGCGCGAAGCTTTGCCAGATGAGCGGCAGCGGGCCGACCGTTTTCGGCCTGTTTGAAGACGCGGACGCGGCAAACGCCTGCGCCGACGCGCTGCGGCAAACGTTCCGTCAGGTTTTCGTTGCCGCTCCGCTGCCCCACGGCGCGGCGCTCGACGTATGAATGAAAAAGCAAAAAAAGAAGCGAACAACACTGCTTTTCCGGCAGGCTGTTCGCTTCTTTTTCTTTTGACGGCGTCGCCCCTGAACGGCTTGCGTGTTATTTCAGCTGCGTTCCGAAGCGATAGGCTTCCGTCAGTTCGGTTTCCCTGTCTTTTGCCTCGTCCGGACCGGTCAGCCCGCCGCAGAAAAGCGTATCCACAAGGGTCGCCTTTTCAAAGCAGTCCACCCAGCCCTGCAGGCCGGCGACGGCCTTCTCCGGCGTGGCCGCTTCCTCCTCCGCCGCGGTCGTCAGCAGATAGACGCTGCGGAATCTGTAATCCGAGGGATACAGCGGATTCAGACGGTCAAGCAGCGTTTTCATTTGCCCGCTCATCTCGTAGTAATAGATCGGCGTGACAAAAACGAGCGTGTCGGCGTTTTTGGCCTTTTCGGCCAGCGCGACGGCGTCGTCTTTCAGCACGCATTGCTGCGTCTTCTGACAGGCGAGGCAGCCGATGCAGAACCGGATCTCCTTGCCTTTCAGACTGATTTGCTCCACTTCGTGGCCGGCGTCTTTCGCTCCGGCAATGAGTCGTTCGCTGAGCAGATCTGAATTGCTCCTTGCTCTCAGACTCGTTGTGATCACAAGCACTTTGCTCATTTTTTAACCTCCGTTTGTAATCGTGATCGTGACGCTGCCGTTGCCGAGCAGGTCGGCAAGTTCTGCAGCGGTCTTGTCTGTGATTCTGCCAAGCCGGGTGTAAGCCCAGGCGTTGGAGCCGTAAAAAACGACGAGCTGATCCCCGGCGTAGAGCACGAGATCGCCGGCCTGCGTGGTTGTCTGCCGGTCGTTTCTCGGCAATTCTGTGCCCAGCGCGCCGACCTGCTCAAAGCCGCCGTACATGGACATATCGATCCGGAGCGGCGCCGCCTTTGCCAGCTCCGTCAGCGCCGTGACCGACGCGTTTTCTTCCCATGCAACGGCAACCTCCGTATCATTGATAAAGAAGCGCATAGTGTCCTCCGCGTTGGTTTCTGTTTCCGTTTTGCTTTCCGGTTTGTCCGGTGCCGGGTCCGAACGGTCTGTCTGCGCTGCTTGCGAAGCGGGGACGGCGGTCGGCGCCGTCTGCCCGCCGCCGCAGGCAGCAAGGCTGAGCAGGGCGACGATCCCGGCAAGCAGTGCGATCCATCTGTTGATCCTCATACGCCGTCTCTTATTACAGATACTGTTCATAGAAGCGCCGGATCTTATCAAACGGGATCGCGTCCTTGCCGCCGCCGTCATAGAGATCGGTATGAACCGCGCCGGGAAGGATCAGCAGTTCTTTGTTGTCCGC
>JAFWCS010000058.1 GCA_017534365.1 Clostridia bacterium
CCCTTTTTCTTGGATTGATTTATGATTTTCGTTTCACAGCGTTCACGGAAACGGCGCATGGTCCGTCCGTCTGCCGCTCTATTTTAACACATTCCGCGCAAGAAGTAAACCGCGCGAAAACGAATCAGAACAAGGCGGCAAGTTTGCCGATCATGGACACCACCCAGGACCACACGGCAGAAAGCAGCTTCAGAAGGCCTGCAAAGAGACTTCCGGAATCCCCTTCCGTGTTTTCACCCGGCGTCGGGAAATTGCCGGGCTGTCCGCTGCCCGGATCGCCGGGCTGCGTGCCGCCGGAAGCCGCGGTCGATGCGCTTGCCGTCGCAACCTGCGAACCGTCGGAAACAAGCGTGTAAGAAGCGCCGCTTGCAAGATCCGGGCTTGCGAATACGATATAGCTCGCGTCTCTTACGGCTGTCGCGGTATAGAGCGTATTGCCGGAGGAATCCTTGATTGTGATTGTGCTGCCTGCTTTGACGAGCGTCGATCCGCCGCCGAACGCATCCGCCGCAGTTGCATCCTGCGCGCCGGTTCTGCCCGGACCGCCCGGGAATCCGCCGGGACCGCCCATGCCGCCGGCAGAAGCGCCGAACGTGACGTAAGGGGTGCTTGCGGTATACCGCTGCTGCATCGCGTTATGGCCGACGCCCAGCACGGTCGCGCCGCCGAAGACCACGCCGCCGTCCGCGTCGAGCGGATCGCCGTCGCCCTGCGTGGGCGCAAAGACCTCAAGGGTACCGCCGTTAAGGTTGATCGTACCGTTGGAATCGACGCCGTCACCGTTGGCGCAGTTCACGTAAATATACCCGCCGTATTGGTTATAGGAAAACGCGTAGCCGGTCAGGTCGCTGTTTGCGGCGTTGACGCCGTCGTCGGCGGCCGTCACATACACGTTGCCGCTGTACACGTTGACCACAGCGCCTTCCATGCCTTCGGCTGCCTTTGCAACTTTGATCGTCGGCCCTGTTGTGCCTTCCGCACCGATGTTCAGCGTGTAATCGCTCTTGATGCCGTCGTCATTTGCGGAAACCGTTATATTGCCGGAGAGAATGTTGAGCTCTTTATCCGACTTGATGGCGTCGCCGTCATAGGAACCCGGATCCTCGGGATCCTGATAGCTGTGCCTGATACTGACGTTGAGCGTCACGTCTTCAATCGTGAGGGAAGCGGTCGAGAGCAGCGTATCGGTCGCGTTGCCGTCGTCATCTTCTTCATAGAGATCGGCGCCGCCCTTGACGCCGTTTTTGCCGTATGCATTGACGTTGATCGTGCCGGTGCCGGAGATTGTCACGTTCGAGCCGTCCTTGCATTTGATCACTGCGTTTTCAATATCGGGATATGCTGTTTCATCTGTATAAACGTCATCGTTATTGTATTGGTCATCCGCGAGCGTATTGACTGAACCTGCCGCCGCAACGATGGTGACCTCGGTTCCTTTGTTGCAGGTGATCGGCGCGGTCGCGGAAGTGGAGAGCGTCAGGCCGTCAAGGATCAGCGTCACGCCTTTGACGTTCTTTTTCACAACGATCGTGCCCTGCGCGCATGCGCCTGTGAATCGGTAGGTGCCGGAAGCGTTGATTTTGACGTCCGTGCCTTTGATCGACAGCCCGTCGGACGCCCCGCTTGCCGTCGCGGCGCTGTCGGTGAACGTCACCGTCGTTTCGGACGCGTCCGCGGCAAAGGCGGCAGGCAGACAAAGGGAAAGCAGAAAGACTGCGGTTAAAAACATGGCTGTCAGCTTACAGAATGATCGGTTCATGATTCTATCTCCCTTCTTGCGTTTTTTCTGTGATTCCATCAATTCTTTGCTTTTCTCTTTTTCATCACGACTGCCGCTGCGGCTGCGACTGCTGCCGCGCCGACGACGCAGACAATCACAAGGATCGTTTTGCCGTGATCCGCCTCGTCAGATTGCGCGGTCGGCGTGCCTGCCTCTGCCGTCTGTGCCATGCTCTGACCGCTCGGCGCTTCGTCCGTTTCCGATGTTCCTTCCAGCGCAACGCCGTTGACGTAGAGCGTATAGCCGTTGGAGATCACATTTGCCGCGTTGCCACTGAATTCCTTGATTTCGGTATCCGCAGTCAGCACCCATTTGCTGGTATCATCGAGCGTCACGCTGACCGCGCCGGTCTCGGTCGATACCGTTTCGCCCTTGGCGTTTACGATGTTGCCGCTGACGGTTCCGGTGAAAGTCGAAGCATTCTTCAGATTCAGCGTCAATTCGGCATTGTCGCCGACCAGAAGCGTACCGTCAAGCGTCTGTCCGTCAGCGTTCACTGCCGCGACGTTGCCTGCGCCGTTCCAGCCGTCGTCACAAACGGAGAGCAGCACGTTGCCGCTGTCTTCGTTGCGGATCGTCACGCCGGAAAGGTTGATGGCCGCGTTGGTATTCGTTACGTGAAACACGTGACCGCTTTTGCTGGTCAGCGTGCCGCCGTTCATGGTGAAGGACGAGGTACCGCTGTCCGCATCGCCCGACATGGACTGATAGATCATGATCGAATCCAGGAAGGTCGCGTTGCCGTTCATCTGCGTGTTGTCGGCGGTCAGGCTGCTGTTGTTGATCGTCACGCTGATTTTGCCCTCGATGCAGACGCCTTCGGAAAGGTTGGAAACCAGCGACGCATCCGAAACGGTGATATCGGCGGTGGAGTAGATCGCAGGCGATCCCAGGCCGCTCGTCGTGTAGCTGCCGCCGCTGACAGTGACCGTTCCGCCGCCTCTGTCGGTGCGGATCGCGGCGGAGGAACGTCCGGACGTCGTGACCGTCAGGTTTTCCGCCTGCGTAACGCCGCCGCCTGTGGTCATGATGCCGCCGCCGTTGTCGCCGGTGGTGTTGATGACGGTATCCCTGATCACTACGGTCGTTCCGTCGCCGGCCGCGCCGTTCTGACCGCCGTTGCCGCCGTAGGAGAAAACGCC
>JAFWCS010000059.1 GCA_017534365.1 Clostridia bacterium
CCGCGCTCGCCGCAGAGGGTCTCGTAGCCGTCCGGCAGCTTTTCCACGTCGGCGGCGAGCCCCGCCGCCCGGGCGGCGCGCTCCACGGCGGGCAGATCCGCCCCGGAGAAGAAGGAGATGTTTTCGCGCAGGCTGATATTGAACAGGAAGCCGTCCTGCGGCACATAGCCGGCGGCGTTGCGGATGGAGGCCGCCGGGATGTCGTTCACGTCCCGGCCGTCGATGAACAGCTCGCCGCGCTCGGCGGGGATCAGCTTGGTCAGCAGCTGAATGAGCGTGCTCTTGCCGCTGCCCGTCGGTCCGACGATGCCCAGCGTGCCGCCCGGCGCGACACGGAAAGAGACGTTTTTCAGCGCCGGTGCGGCGGCGTCCGGATACTGGAAGGTCAGATTGCGGGCCTCCAGCGCGCCTTCGATGGGCTTTCCATCGGGAATCCGGTCGAACTCCGACACCTCCGGCTCGTTCATCAGCGTGGAAAGGCGCTTGTAGCTGGCGATGCCGCGCTCCAGGTTGTTGGCGATGCGGCCGACGGCGTTGATCGGCATGACGATCAAGGCCAGATAGGCGTTGAAGGCCACGTAGCCGGCCAGGGAGATCTCTCCGTCCAGCACCAGCTGGCCGCCGTAGACCAGGCCGACCACGTAGGAAAGCCCGAAGATCACGGAGATCATCGGCTGGAGCATGGCGCTGGCCTTGTAGAGGGCGATGTTCGCCCGGCGCTTCTCGTCGCTTTCCCGGGCAAAGACCTCCTCCTGGGGCTTTTCCTGGGCGAAAGCCTTCAGCACGCGCATGCCGTTGATGTTTTCCTGTACGTGGCCGGAGATGAACGAGAACAGCTCCTGCACGCGCCGGAAGCGCAAGCGCACCTTTTTGCCGATGATCAGCACCGCGGCGATGGCGAACGGCACGGGGATCAGCGCCAGCAGGGTCAGGCGGGGATTGACCTCCCCGGCCATGGAGGTCACGGAAAAGACGAACGACGAGAGCGCGTTCAGGATCTGGGCGACGACCATGCCGAAGGTCATGCGCACCGCGCCGACGTCGTTGACCGCGTAGGCCATCAAGTCACCGGAGCGATTCTCGCCGTAGAACTTCACCGGCAGCAGCTGCAGGTGGTGGTAGAGTCGGTCGCGCAGGTAGACCTCCATCTCGCGCGAGGTCACGACGATGAAGTAGCGCCAGAGGTCGCGCGTGATGAACACGCCCAGGGCGATCCAGAGGATCTTCAGGGTCTCGTGCAAAAAGGCGTTCCAGTCGCCCGAGGTCACCATTTCGATGGCGTTGCCCAGCGCCAGCGGCGCGCGCGTGGATATCCAGGCGCACAGCACCAAAAACACCGCGCCGGGCAAATATCGCCAGCCGTATTTGCGAAAGAAATCGCGTAACATCGTGTTTGCATTCCCCTCGATTCAGTTGATAGATCTTTGAGGTTTGAGCTATCTTCTATTCTCCGCTGTCCCAGCGAACCTCGGGGTTCGGCGGGACAAATCCTTCGCCGGTGGCTTCCGGCTCGCCCCGGCGAAGGGTGATCAGGTGGACCTCTGCCTGGGTGCCCAGGCGGAAATTGAGCCACTGGCAGCCGACGCCAGCGCTGGTGAGCAGCACGGCGTCGTTCTCGCGCCGCCAGCCGGACAGGTAGCGCTGCTCGTGTTCGTTCAGGGGCAGCAGCGAATGTCCGCCGATGACGATCTGGCCGCCGCGCGTGTGTCCGCAGAGCACCAGGTCGGCCCAGCCGCCGCCGTTCGCGGCCTCCGTGGTCTGGATCAGCGCGTAGTCCTCCGGGCTGTGCGCCAGGACGATCACGCAATCCTCGCGCGTGACCTTCTCCGACAGGCTCTCCAGGCTGCGCAGCTCCGTGCCGTTCGGCTTCAGGCCGACCAAGCCGACGCGCGCCCCGTTTTTCGTGAGCAGGAGCACGTCGTCGCTCAGCAAATCCACGCCGCCCGCTTCGGCAGCAGCCCGCAGCGAGGACGGATCGACGTCGCTCTCGCCGGCGATGGCAAACTTGCCCAGCGGCGTTGCGAACGCCCGCAGGCCCGTCAGGAATTTCGTCCGCGCTTCGATCATGCGCGTCTGCACGCGCGGCGAGTCGGGATCTGTGAAGTTCAGCCGTTCAAAGGGGGATGGGCTGGCGAAATCACCGCCCAGAAGGATCAGGTCCGGATAGAGCCCGCGCAGGCGCTCCATCAGCGCCAACGCCGCCTCCGGGGTATTCGTGCCGAACAAGTTCAGGTCGGTCAGGTAGAGGATCGTCGTGCCGTCGAACTGCTCGGGCAGGTCGCGCAGGCGGACCTCCGTATGGCGGATGTGCACGGTCCTGGCCACGATGTACATATAAGCGCATGACGCGAGGATCAGACACAGGAGCGCCAGCAGGACGCCGTGCAGGATCCTGCCGCCCCCGCGCGACCCCTGTCGCCGCCGTAAGTTGGATTTGGATGGCATATTTCCTCCGTGAAGCATTGTTTCACGTGAAACAATCGAATCGGGCGCGTCCGTGGAACGTGGGAAATTGTTCCACGTGAAACAATTTCCCGGGTACGATCCGGGGAAAATTGTCCGCAACGCAATTTTGACTTGCATCCGCCTTTTTTGCCCGTAAAAGTCGGGTTTTTTCCCAATTTGTGCGCGCGCAGACGTTGCAAGCCGACCCGGATTTTATTATAATAGGAATAGTTTCAGCATTCAAGAGGTTTGCAGTAAAACAATTAACCTCCTAAGCGTTTCGCGTCGATGAGCGGAGCGCGATTTTCCATCGCGTTCGGCGTCGGCGCGTGCCAATCTGAATGCCGTCGAATTAGGAGGGATTCATGGAAAGAGATCAGAATTCTCGGCTCTCCTGGGGCGGCGCGCTGCTGATTGCGATATTGATAACGGTCCTTGCCTTCTTCGGCGCGCGCTTCGTGCGGCAGTTCCAGGCGAGGGATACCTTCGGCACTTATGCGCTGATCGACCTGCCCAACAATCAGGGCTTGCAGGTGGTAGGCGACGGCTTTGTCTACTACG
>JAFWCS010000060.1 GCA_017534365.1 Clostridia bacterium
ACTTCTGCTTCGTCAACGATCTTTGCACCGCCGTGGCCGGCTACACGGTGGATCTGACAAAATATCAGGATATTTACCCCTCCGATCACCATCCGCTGATCGTGACGCTGACGCTGGGGAACGCATAAAGGAGGCAGCTTATGTTCCGTATTATTTCATTCAATCTGCTCTGTGCCGGCAAGGATGCGCGGCGGTGGGAGAACCGCGTGCCCCTCGTCTGCCGCGTGATCAACGAGTATCAGCCGGATTCCTTCGGCGTGCAGGAGGCGCATATCGGCTGGATGAACGCCCTGCGCGCGAATCTGCCGGCTTACGATTCCGTCGGCGTCGGCCGCGAGGACGGCAAGGAGGACGGCGAATTTGCCGCGATCTTCTTCCGCAGAGACCGCCTGCGCGTGCTGAAAAGCGACACCTTCTGGATCTCCGAGACGCCCGACCGCCCCTCCCGCAGCTGGGAAACGGCCTGCACCCGCATCGCCACCTGGGCGCTGCTTGAGGAGATCGCAACGGGCAAGCAATACGTTCATATCAACACGCATCTCGACCACGTCAGCCGCCTCGCGCAGGTCAACGGCGCGAAGATGCTGCAGCGGAAAGCCGCGGAATTCCCCGGCCTCCCGGTCGTTTGCACCGGTGATTTCAACGTGCCGCAGGGCTCCGACTGCTATGAAACGATGGTCAGCGCCAACATGGGCGACGCGCGCGTGCTCGCGCCGGAGACGGACGACTGCTGCACCTACCACGGCTTTGAGCCTGCGAAGATTCAGGACATCATCGACTTCATCTTCGTCGACCGCGCCACGATCAGGCCGATGAAATTCCAGACCATCAGCAAAACCTTCGACGGCGCGTTCTATTCCGATCACTATGCCGTCTGCGCCGACCTTGTCTTTTAAGAAAAAGGCTCGGATCCTCTGCAATCTTCAGAGAATCCGGGCCGTTATTTTAGAATGATATTCAGCAGCAGCGTGCCGATCACCCCGGGCATCCCGAGCAGGGCGGCCGTACCGAACGACCAGCCGTTGAGCGCGATCGTCACGCCGCTGACCAGACCGATCAGGTTCACTGCAAACAGCGCGGCGATCCCCTGCAGGGCCGAAAGCAGCCAGCTGCGCATGCCGTGCGTATGAAAAATGACCCAGCCTGCGATCATCGCCCCGCAGGCGACGGCGGCGGCAACGAAGGCCTTGTGCATGCTCAGACCTCCTCCCGCCGGAAAACCTGCACCCTGCCGCATTCGACGCCCAGCGCGCGCGCACGCTTGAACAGATAGCGATACAGCGCCCGCAGCGACTGGATCTCAAAGATCACGGCGTCCAGGAGCTGATCGTTCTGTTCATAGTCGAAGCGGGCATAGGCGTTCTCGAGTTTCCGGGCCGTCTCCTGCAGCTGCGCAAGCAGCGCGGCTTCTTCCTTTTGCGTTTTCGCCGTTTCCTTGCGGCAGCGGACGCGTTCATGCAGCGTTTGTTTCATATTTTTCATCCCCCTGCAAATATTCTATAGCAATTATGGGACAAATATGCTAAAATAATACACAGAATCCGAGAAAGGGGCTGTCCTTCCATGAAGCCTTATCCGATGCTGCTCGCCCCCTACGTTTCCGAAACGATCTGGGGCGGACGCAAACTGATCGACGCCTTCGGCGTCCGGACCGAAAAAGCCAATGCCGCCGAGGGCTGGATGCTCTCCTGCCACCCGGCCGGCGCCTCCCGCGTCGTCAACGGCCCCTTCGCCGGGATGCCGCTGCCCGAAGCGCTGAAGCAGGCGCCCGCGTTCTGCGGCGCGCATGACGCCGGCTTCGCGGACTTCCCGATCCTGATCAAATTCATCGACGCGCGCGACGATCTCTCCGTGCAGGTGCACCCGACGGCGGACTACTGCCGCCGCACCGGCCGCGGCCAGAGCAAAACCGAATGCTGGTATATCATCGACTGCGATCCTGGCGCATCGCTGCTGCTCGGCTTCCGTAAAGAAATCAGCGAAGCGGATTTCCGCAAGGCGATCACCGAAAACACGCTGACCGAGCTGGTGCAGCGCGTGCCGGTGAAACCGGGCGATTTCTTCTTCATCGAATCCGGTACGCTGCACGCGATCTGTAAAGGCATTTTACTTGCCGAGGTGCAGGAAAGCTCCAACACCACCTACCGGATCTATGACTATGACCGGCGCGGCGCGGACGGAAAGCCGCGGGAGCTGCACGTAGACGATGCGCTCGCCGTCACGAAGCGCGCTCCCTATACGCAGCCGGATTTTTGTAAAGGCAACGGCCTTTACACGGATGGCAAGACCTTGCTCGCGGACTGCCCGCTGTTCAAGGTCTGGCGCGTGCAGACGCAGGGCACGTTCCGCGATGCCGCCGGCGCAGACTCCTTCGTCTCCCTGCTGGTGATGGAGGGAACGGGCAGCCTGACCGCCTGCGGCGAAACGCTGGCGCTGCAAAAAGGCGCAAGCGTCTTTCTCCCCGCCGGTGCGGGCGATTATCTGCTCGACGGCGCAATGACGATCCTCGAAACCAGAATCTGAAACAGGAAATACGACCATGTCCATTGTCAGTATCCAGAACCTGAAAATCGAATTTGCGGGCAAACTGCTGTTTGAAAACGTCTCCTTCGACGTCAACGAGGGGGATGCCGTCGGTCTGATCGGCGCAAACGGCACGGGCAAGACCAGTCTCTTCCGCGTGCTGACCGGCGAGCTCGAGCCGGCAGAGGGCGGCGCCTTCATCTCCAAGCTGACCAAGGTCGGCTATCTGGAGCAGCACGCCTGCCAGGGCTCCCGCCGCACGGTCTATGACGAGGCGCTGACCGTCTTCACCCCGCTGATCGAGGCGGAGCTCACGCTCGCGCATCTGGCCGCGGCGCTGGAGGCGCATCCGGGCGACCCGGCGCTGATCGAGCGGCAGAGCAGCCTGACCGAGCAGTTTCAGGCCGACGGCGGCCTGACCTATCAGAGCCGCACGGCGGCGGCGCTGCGCGGCCTCGGCTTCACGGAGCGGGAATTCTCTCAGACCTGCGACAAGCTCAGCGGCGGCCAGCGCTCCAAGCTGAGCATGTGCAAGCTCCTGCTCAGCGGGGCGGATCTGATCCTGCTGGACGAGCCGACGAATCATCTGGACATTGCCGGCACGGAATGGCTCGAGGGCTTTCTGACCGCCTACCGCGGCACGCTCCTCGTCATTTCCCACGACCGTTTTTTTCTCGACCGCGTCACCAACAAAACCGTGGAGCTCTCGCACGGGCGCTGCTACAGCTGCAAGGGCAATTATTCGACCTATCTGCGGCAGAAGGAAGCGCGGCTCGAGAGCGAGCGCCGGTTATATGAAAACCAGCTCGCGGAGATCAAACGCATCGAGGGCATCATCGAGCAGCAGCGTTCCTTCGCAAGAGAACGCAACTTCATCACCGCCGAAAGCAAGCGGAAGATGCTCGAGCGAAAGAAGGCGGAGCTGGTCGTGCCGGAGCCGTCACTCGCCGCGATGCGCATGCAGTTCACGCCGGCCTGCGAAACGGGCAACGACGTGCTCACCGTGCGCGGCCTGTCAAAAGCCTTCGGCGAAAAAACGCTGTTCAGAAACGGCGAACTGGAGCTCTATAAAAACGACCGGGTCTTCGTGCTCGGCCCCAACGGCTGCGGCAAAACGACGCTGCTGCGCATCCTCACGCGCGCCGTTCCGGCCGACAGCGGCAGTTTCGCCTTCGGCGCGAACGTGCGCATCGGCTATTTTGACCAGAGTCTGGAATCCCTGCGCGGCGGCAAGACCGTGCTGGACGAGATCTGGGACGAGCATCGCAGCTTCACGGAAACGACCGTGCGCAAATATCTGGCGCTCTTCCTGTTCCGCGGGGACGACGTTTTTAAAAACGTGGATCATCTCAGCGGCGGCGAAAAGGCGAAGCTCTGCCTGCTCAAGCTGATGCTCTCCGGCGCGAACGTGCTGCTGCTGGACGAGCCGACGAATCATCTGGACAGTCCCTCACGCGAGGTGCTGGAGACGGCACTCTGCGATTTCGAGGGCACGATCCTCGCCGTCTCGCATGACCGCTATTTCATCAACAAGCTCGCCACGCGCATCTACCGGATGCAGCCGGACGGCTTTGAAAAATTCGACGGCGATTACAACGACTACGCGGCGCTCGCCCTCGCGCAGGCGAAGGAGAAGCCGCAAAAAACCGTGCAGCGCGTCAACGCTTACAAGCTGCGCAAGGAGCGCGAAAGCGAAATGCGCCGCCTGCAGGGCAAGATCCGCCGCGCGGAGGCGGAGATCGACCGGCTCGACGGCGAGATCGCCCGCTGCAACGCGGCGCTCTCCACGCCGGAGGTTGCCGCCGATTACACCCGCGTGCTGGAATTGACGGAAGAACTGGAGGCCTTCACGGCCGCCCAGCTGGAAGAAATGGAGCAGTGGGAGCAAATGAGCGCCGCACTGCGCGATCTGGAAAGCGAGGCATCTTTATGACACACGAAGCCATGTTCGGCGCAGCCCGGTGGATCGACGATCCGGGCGGGAGCGACGCGCCGCTGTTTCTGCGGAAATTTCAGGCCGACGGCTCGGAGCCGGCGCAGATCACGATCTGCGGCCTCGGCTTTTTTGAGCTGTATCTGAACGGCAAAAAGGTCGGCGACGAGCTGCTGGTGCCAAACGCCTCCAACTACGAGGCGCGGGATATCAGCAAGCTTTCCTACCCGCTGCACGATTCGCTCGGCTTCCGCATCTACGTGATGCAATACGACCTGACGCCCTATCTCGCGCCGGGTGACAACACCCTCTGCGTGCTGGTCGGCAACGGATACTATAATCAAAAAGAACGCAACGCCGAGGGCCCCGTTGTCTACGGCACACCGAAGCTCTGCTACCGGCTGACGCTCGGCGAGCAGACGCTGGTGTCCGACGCGCGCACGGCGGTCCATCCCGGCTTTATTACATTCAATAATCTGTATGAAGGCGAGCGCCACGATTACCGCCTGCTGCCGACGAGCGAAACCGCCTTCCGTCCGAGCCGGGAGATCCCCGCGCCGGAGAGCGAGTTTCAGCTGCAGGTCGGTCCGCCGGACCGCGTGATCCGGTCGCTGACGCCCCGGCTGCTGGCCGAGGAGGCGGACGGCTGGAAGCTCTATGACGCCGGCGAAAACACGGTCGGTTACGCGGTGTTCCGCTGCGACACGCCGGGCACGGAGATCACCGCCGCCTACGCGGAGGTCCTCGGCGGCAAAGAGCATTTCGGCATCCATTTCCAGGCGGGCTATCAGACCGATACCTTCCTCACCGACGGCAAGGCGCGGGAATACCGCCCGTTCTTTACCTGGCACGGCTTCCGCTATTTCCGCGTGCAGGGCGCTGAACCCGTGCGCGTGGACGTGGTGCATGCAGACTGCCCGGTGACCGCAGCCTTCACAAGCGACAATGACACGCTCAACTGGCTGTTTGACACCTATATCCACACCCAGCTGTGCAATATGCACGCCGGCGTGCCGTCCGACTGCCCGCACCGCGAGCGGCTGGGCTACACGGGCGACGGTCAGCTCTGCGCCGCGGCGGTCATGCAGCTGCTGGATTGCCGCAGCTTCTATCGCAAATGGCTGAACGACATCGCCGACTGCCAGTGCCGCGTGAGCGGTCACGTGCAGCATACCGCGCCCCTGATGGGCGGCGGCGGCGGTCCCTGCGGCTGGGGCGGCGCGATCGTCGAGGTTCCCTATCAGTATTACAAAGCCTACGGCGATACCGCCGTGCTGGAAGAATTCCTGCCCCGGATGCTGCGCTATTTCGACTATCTGGAAACGCGCAGCGAGAACGGCCTTGTCTGCCGTGAAGAGGCGGGCGGCTGGTGCCTGGGTGACTGGCTGCCGCCGGCGCCGCTGATCCTGCCGGAGCCCTTCGTCAACACCTGCCTTTATATTCATCAGATGACGCAGGCGCAGGAGATCGCCGCCGTTCTGGGCGATCCGGCGCGCACGGCGCATCTGCAAGCGCGGATCGACCGCTGCCGCCGGGCGGTGGAGGTCGCCTATTTCAGCCCGGCGAGCAATCTCTTCCTCGGCGACGCGCAGGGCGCTTGCGCCCTTGCGCTGCAGGCGGGCCTCGGCAACGAAAAGACCAAACAGCGCGTCATCGAAAAATACGCGGCGCTCGGCCATTATGACACCGGCATCATCGCCACGCTCGCGCTGACCGACTGGCTCTTTGCCAACGGCGCGGCGCAGGTCGCCTTTGACCTGCTGACCAGTCAGCACACGATCTCCTTCGCGGAGATGCGGCGGCAGGGCGCGACCACGATCTGGGAAAACTGGTCCGGTCAGTCCTCGCAGAATCACCCGATGTTCGGCGCCTGCGTCAAATCGATCCTCACCGAGCTGCTGGGGATCCGGCAGGCCCCCGGCACGGCGGGCTATACGGACGTCGTGATCTCCCCGGTCTTCGTCAACGGGCTGGACCGCGCGGCCGGGCACATGACCACCTGCAGGGGAAAAATCGCCGTTTCCTTTGAAAAGCACGGCGACGCGGCGACCGTTGCCGTCACCGCCGCCCCCGGAATGCGGGTGCGCTTCGACTGCTGCGGCATCACCGCGCCCGTGACCGGC
>JAFWCS010000061.1 GCA_017534365.1 Clostridia bacterium
ACGGTCTTTTTATCGCTGACCGCTTTGTAATCGATGCGCAGCGCGTTGTCCTCATGGAGCGTGAACAGGACGCGGAAGCGCACCTCGCCGGGGAAGCCCTTCGCGCCGTCGGGACTGACGTAGGTCATTTCGACCGCGTTGTCGTCCACGATGATCGCCTGCCAGACTGCGCTCGACAGCTCGCCGCCGCCGTGCAGGCTCGTGACGCCGCGCTCGTTTTTCTCCACGTGATATTCGACGCCGTCCAGCGTGAAAACGCCGCCGGCGATGCGGTTGGCGTAGCGGCCGATCGTGTTGCCCTGATAATCGGAATACTGCTCGTGCCCGGCGACGGTGTCGAAGCCGATCAGCACGTCTGTAAAGGTTCCGGCCTTGTCAGGCACGCGAATGGCGTTCACCGTCGCGCCGTAGGTGATCAGATCGACCTCCATGCCGGCGGTATTGGACAGGGTGAATTGATCGACGGTCCTGCCGTCTGCGGTCGTGCCGAACTGCGTTTTAACAATCATGGGGCTCCCTCCGTTATTTCAAGTTATAGATGCTGTATCTGCCGCGCGCTGCGGTGCCTTTGCCGTATTGGATCGCCTGCGCGGGGCAGCGGTTGATGCAGGCCGTGCAGTGCTGGCATTTGCGCTGCGTCCAGACGGGCAGCCCGTCCCGCAGGCGGATGACGCCCTGCGGGCAGTTGGCTTCGCATTGGCCGCAGGAAACGCAGGCGTCCGTTACGCTGAATTTTTTGGTGCCGCGCAGCAGATCATAGAATGGCGACATGACTGCGGTCATCACGTTTTTCAGCAGATTCTTTCGGCTGCGCTCCGTGCCGTCGAGAATGTCTTTGCCGATGCGATCGAGCATGCGGTCGGCCTGCGCCAGCGTTTTGCGCGCCTGCGCCGGATCGCAGGGATCATACATCAGCACGTAGTTGTCCGGCATCACGACCTGCGCGGAAAAATCCAGCTCGATATCGAGCAGCCGCGCGAGCTTTTCGTCCGCCGCGGCCGCCGAGGCGCCGCAGGTGATCACGCAATAAACGTAGTTGCCCAGCGCCTCCTGCACCCGGGGCTCGCGCGCGAACTCGCGCACCATCGCGGGCAGGCCGCTGAAATAGACGGGAAAAACGAATCCCGTGCGGTTGAAATCGCCGACGTTCGGCAGCGCGCCCGGATCCAGCTTTGCAATATCATAGGCGCGGTCGCCCGTCAGATGCGCCAGCTTCATGGCGGCGTAGCGGGAGTTGCCGGTGCCGGAAAAATAGAAGATCATCGTGTTCCCTCGTTTCTCCATAGAATTCCGCCGCAGGCAGCGGATGATTTGTCAGATTGTCCGGAATGCTGTCCGGAATACGCGTGAAAGGTCGGCCGCCCCAGATCGCGCGGCGTCGATTGTATTATACCAGCTTCGCGTTTCCCTGTCAATCATCTAAGCACGCGCCACATTTTCATAAAATATTTTTTGCATATTCATAAATTTTTCAAACAATCCCGAAAAAAACCTGTATAATAGAAAACAGACAGAATAGAAATGATATTCTTTTATATTGAAACAGGACTGGAGGCGTTCATTCATGGCGGAAAAAATTCTCGTTGTTGATGATGATACCAATATCTGCGAACTGCTGCGGCTGTATCTTGAAAAAGAAGGTTATGAAGTCAGCATCGCCAACACCGGCACCGACGCGGTGAAAATGTTTCAGCGCGTGTCGCCGGATCTGATGCTGCTGGATATCATGCTCCCCGAGCTGGACGGCTGGCAGGTTTGCCGCGAGATCCGCAAGACTTCGGACAAGCCCATCATTATGCTCACCGCCAAGGGCGAGACGTTCGATAAGGTGCTCGGCTTTGAGCTGGGGGCGGACGACTATGTCGTGAAGCCCTTCGACGCAAAGGAAGTCATGGCGCGCGTGAAGGCCGTGCTGCGGCGCAGCGGCGGCGGAGACCGCAATGACATCAAAGAAGTGCGCTTCGACAAGCTTGTGATCAACCTGACGAATTACGAGCTGCGCGTGGACGGCAAAAAGATCGACACGCCGCCGAAGGAGCTGGAGCTGATCTACCATCTGGCGAGCAATCCGAACCGCGTGTTCACCCGCGACCAGCTGCTGGACGAGGTCTGGGGCTTCGATTATTACGGAGATTCCCGCACCGTGGACGTGCACGTGAAGCGCCTGCGCGAAAAGCTGGAGGGCGTTTCGGATAAATGGGAGCTGAAAACCGTTTGGAGCGTCGGCTATAAATTCGCGACGAAAGACTGACCCCGCTTCCCGGGGCGTGTAGCAAAATGCCGACGGCAGCACACTGTAGGGCAAGCATACATGCTTGCCGACGCGGCGATACGCCGCGCTTGCGGCACGGATGGATCCGTGCCCTACGGCCTGTTGCCGTTTTTCTGTGGATCCTCCGCCGACACACAAGCGCATGTGACGGCGGATGCACAATCGGCCGGATTTTGCGACGCGCCCTTTTTCCGTTTTCTTCCGGGGTTTTGAGGTGATGAAATTTGCGCAGAAAAAACCGCAGGCCGAAGTCCGGCCTGTTTCGAAAATACTTTCTGGTCACGATTTCGATCCTGCTGGTCAGCTTCATTTTCACTGGCGGCGCGCTGCTGCTGCTGGTGAGCAAGCTCTGGCTGGATGAAAAGCGGGCCCTGCTGATGGAGAATACGCAGTCCGTGGCGGAAAACACGGCGGACGTGCTGGCCTCGAGCTATTTCTTTGACAGCAGCCGCAGCTCCGTGATCGTCATCTGCAACACGCTTTTGCAGATTTCCAATGCCGTGGATGCCGACGTGTTTATGGTCAACCCCTCCGGCGCGGTGGTTTACTGCAAGGAGATCCTGCAGGCGGATATGATGCTTTACACCGACGAATGCATCATCCACAAGCAGTATCAGATGCCGAAGGCCTTCATGGAGGTCGCCTGCAGAGAGCCGCACGTGGAAATGGGCACGCTGGACGGCACCTTCAACGCCTATCATTTTATTGTCAGCGCGCCGGTGCGCGTGCGGGGCGAAACGGTGGGCGTGATCGTGACCGTGCAGGAGATCTCCGGCAGGCTCACGCCGTATATCCGGGCGATCTCCCGGATGTTCTTCGTCGCGTCGATCCTGGTGCTGCTGATCGCGTTTATTCCCGTTTCGCTGATCAGCGACCAGTTCACACGGCCGCTGCGGCAGATGTCCGCCGCCGCCCGGCAATACGCCAACGGCGACTTTTCCACGCGCATCCGGCTGCGAAAATCCCGCTTCTCCCGCCGCACGGATGAGATCGACGAGCTGGTCGCCGCCTTCAACTCCATGGCGCAGGCGCTCGCAACGCTCGAAATGAGCCGCCGCAGCTTCGTGGCGAATGTTTCGCATGAGCTGAAAACGCCGATGACCACGATCGGCGGCTTTATCGACGGGATCCTGGACGGCACGATCGAGCCGGAGAAGCAGGCGCAGTATCTGCAGATCGTTTCCGACGAGGTCAAGCGGCTGGCGCGCCTGGTCACGGGGATGCTGAATATGAGCAAGATCGAGGCGGGCGAGCTGGATATCAAGCCGACGGACTTCGATCTTTCCGAAATGCTGTTCCGCACGCTGCTGAGCTTTGAGCAGCTGATCGACGGCAAATCCATCGAGGTGCGCGGGCTGGACGCCATGGAGCCGCTGCCTGTCAAGGCCGACCGGGATATGATCAATCAGGTCGTTTATAATCTGGTGGACAACGCCGTCAAATTCACGCCGGAGGGCGGCTACATCGAGGTCGTCGCCAGGAAGGATGCGGAGAAGGCGATCGTGCGCATCCGCAACAGCGGCAAGGGAATTGCCAGCGAGGAGCTGGACAAAATATTTGAGCGGTTCTATAAAGTGGATAAATCCCGCAGCTACGACGTGAAGGGCGCCGGGCTCGGCCTCTATCTGGTCAAGACCATCATTGAGCTGCACGGCGGCCAGATCACCGCCCGCAGCGAGGAAGGCGAGTATACGGAATTCATCTTCCATCTGCCGCTCTGATCCGTTTTTCGTATGGTTTTCGTATTTTTATTCAAACAAGAAGGATAATTTCTTGATCGTTCTTTTATAGCTTGTTCAAAAAACTGCAACAAGTCGGGATTACAATAAGGGCGTAGAAAGCAAACGCGGGGCAGCACCCGCAGGGAGGCACGGATATGAAGAATCCTTATGATGAGTATGAGCAGGAACACAACGTGTTCGGCAGCGAGCCGGAAAACACGCCGCAGACGGACGCCCCGGCACAGACGCCGGATCCCGCGCCGCTGACGCAATTGTTCGGCGACACGTTCTCCGAGGCGGCGCAGACGCCGCCGGCAGCCGCGCCGGAAACGCCGACGCAGGCGGAATTTGCGCCGGAAGAAACGCCGGCACAGGCGGAAGCCGAACCGATTTCACAGACGGCCGACGAACCCGCGCCGGCCTACGGGCAGACCTATGCCGCCCCGCCGATCCCGCCGCAGCCGCAGACCGGCTCAACGGAAACGCCGCGCGTGGACGTGCCGCGCATGGATGTACCGCAGTATGGCGGGCAGGAGAATCCGATCTATTCCCAGCAGCCGTATGCCCCGCCGCCGTATCGCGCGGCGCAGGCCCCCGGCGCGCAGGCGCCCTACGGCTACCGCCCGCCGACCGCGCCTTATCCCGCGGCGCCGTCGCAGCCGGAGAAGCCCAAGCGCAAGGGCGGCAAGGTTTTCGCCGCCTGCATCGCGCTGCTGCTGGTGTTCGCGCTGGGCGTCGGCGTAGCGAGCATCTTCAGATCCGGCCGCAGCGCGGAGCGCAATGGCGGCACGAATCAGGCAAACGACAACGCCCCGCAGCTTGCGCTGCATGAATCGCCGACCAGCGTCACCAAGCTGGAGAGCAAGGCCGATACGCCCCTGACCCCCGCGCAGATCGCCGCCAAGGTGGCGGGCATCAACGTCGGCGTGCTGGTGTCCAGCCGCTCCGCGAGCGGGGAAGGCTCCGGCATCGTGATGGGCGAAGACAGCACGCACACTTACACTTATATTATCACCTGCGCCCATGTGATCGACAACGCCGGTCTGACCGTGCGCGTGCAGACCGCGGACGGCACGACCTATGACGCGGAGATCGTCGGCTTTGACCGGCAGACGGATATCGGCGTGCTACGCATCAAGGCCAAGGGCCTGACCGCCGCGGAATTCGGCGATTCGGATGCGCTGGTCGTCGGCGACCCGGTCTATGCGATCGGCAACCCCGGCGGCACGGAGCTGTTCGGCTCCTTCACCACCGGCTACGTTTCCGCCATCGGCCGTTCCGTTCAGAGCGAGATCGGCTACACGATGGAATGCATTCAGCATAACGCTGCCATCAGCCCCGGCAACTCCGGCGGCGCGCTGGTCAATCAGTACGGCCAGGTGGTCGGCATCAATTCGCAAAAGATTACCGCCACGGAATACGAGGGCCTCTCCTTCGCCGTGCCCATCACGCAGGCCAAGGAGATCATCGACGATCTGATCAAGTATTCCTACGTTCCGAACCGCGCGATGCTCGGCATCACCTATTATCCCGTCACGGCCAGCCAGCAGTATTATATGGTTGCGCAGATCAAGGGTCTGCCCGCCGGCACGCTGATCATCGACGAGATCAAGAGCGGCAGCAGCCTGGAGGGCACGAACGCGAGAAAGTATGACATGATCATCGCCGTGGACGGCAAGGACATGGATACCGCGGACGTGCTGCTCGAGCGCATCGACAACGGCAAGGTCGGCGACAAGCTGACCCTGACGCTCTGCCGCGTGAACAGTGACTATTCGCTTGAGCAGTTCGACGTGGAGGTCACCCTTGTGGAGGACCGCACCGGCTCCGAAGAGGTCACGACCACGACCCAGCAGTATGTCAACCCCTTCGATTTCTTCAATCAGTACGGCTTCTGATTTTGACCACTTCTCAGTTTTCGGACTGTTTTCATTTCATTTCTCCTCAAAGAGAGCGCGCTGCAGGTTTTCGGCCTGCAGCGCGTTCGGCTTTTAGGTGTTAGGGGCTAGGGATTAGGGGTTAGGCGCAGGATACCGTGGACAGGCGCGGCATCGTTATTTCGCTTTGAAGGACGGATCCTGTGTGCGGTCCAGCAAATAGTCGACGCTGCAGTGATAATAGTCCGCGAGCGTGACCAGCACTTCCGCGGTCAATGCGATGGCGCCGGTTTCGTATTGCGAATATGTGTTTTGGGAAATGTGCAGCAGCTCCGCAATTTCCCGCTGCCG
This sequence comes from Clostridia bacterium, assembly GCA_017534365.1. Taxonomy (GTDB): domain Bacteria; phylum Bacillota; class Clostridia; order Oscillospirales; family Acutalibacteraceae; genus CAG-177. The sequence continues at coordinate 6,222 of JAFWCS010000061.1, forward strand.
GATGTCCCGGTCTTCCCGAATGCTTCTCAAGTTTTTAAAAACCATAATAAAACGCCTCCGGCTTTATTATGGAATATCTGAAATACAGATATTGACTTTTATCTGTAATACAGATATAATGAAAACAAAAAAGGAAAAGGGGCGCAAATGATGACAAAAATTATCGCAATTACAAAAGAAGTCATAACGATCGGATATGACGACGGCAGCATGAAAGAGGTTCCGGCCGCTTCCGTCAATTTTGTGCCGCATGTCGGCGACGAAGTTGAGGTGTTCGAGTCGGCGGAGCGGATTCTCCTTTCCAAGGTGGAAAAGGCACAGCCGGTTCCGCCGGCGCAGCAGCCCGCACCGAATATCATCATCACAAACACGAATACCAACAGCAACGTGAATGTCAACAAAAACGGAAACAGCATCGGCGGGCGCGGAAAGCCGAAAAATAAGATTGTTGCGATTCTGCTCTGCCTGCTTCTGGGTGTGTTCGGCGGGCACAAATTCTATGAGGGCAAGACGGGCATGGGAATCCTGTATCTCTTTACCGGCGGTCTGCTTCTCATCGGCGTCATCGTTGATTTTATCGCCTTGCTCGGGAAACCGAATCCGTATTACGTTCAATAAAATAAAAAAAGAGCGCGATGCTTTTGAGAGCATCGCGCTCGCTGTTTTATCAGGTTTTACGCCACCAGGTTGGAGACGCCGAGCAGATTCGTCAGCTGCATCCAGACGTTGATCAGGCGGTATTCCAGCTCCGTCAGGAAGGAGAGGAAACGGTATCTGAGCATGAAGCCGGCGTCGTCGCCCATGACATCCTCATAGGTGTAAAACGCCGTTTCATAGGTCGTGGTGTCGCTTTCCTTCAGGTCGATCACGCGAATGCCGCGGTAGTCCGTCACGCCGTAGGCTGCGACGCCGCAGGTCGGCACGTTGATCCAGTCCATCGGGAACTCCGGATCGGCGTTCGGGATGATATAGTGGTTCGCGTGGTCGTGGCCGGAGACGCAGGCGATCACGCCGCCCTGCGCCTTCAGCGCGTCATATTCGCCGCCGTTGTCCTCGGAGCAGGCCGGGGCTTCGCCGAGCACGGAGCCTTCCTTCGCCGTCGCGGGCAGCTGATAATAAGTGCCGTGGTAATTATAGGTGTTGCCGAAGGGCTTGAAGGTCGTCTGCTCCAGGCTGTTGTAGATTTCCGGCATGATGATGTGCTGGAAGGTGATGGAGTTGACGTTGCCGAGCTTTTCGGAGGTGGTCCTGAACCAGTCGAGCTGCTTTTCGCGCACGTGGTCGTAGCCGCCGTTGCCGTCCGTGGCATAGGAGCCGGAGTCGAAGATCCAGAGGTTGAATTTCACCTCGTCGCTGCCGTCGCCGGAGCCGTAGATCGGCACGTTGTAGGTGCCGCAGTTTTCGAGCGCCTCCGTGTAGTGGACGCCGTCCACCCACAGATCCTCATCGATCGAAAGGTTGCAGGCATATTCGCTCATGACCTTCATCTGGTCTTCTTTTACGTAGTTGTTGCTCTGGTCGTCGTGGTTGCCGAAGGTGATCGCCACCGGCGCGCCGTAGCCGTCGTCATACATTTCCTGCAGCATGTCCATCACGTCGCGCAGGCCTTGCTCGCCGCCTTCGGGATTCCCGGTCCAGGAGCCGTAGATATTGTCGCCGGTCAGGACGATGATATCCGGCTGCTGCTGCTTGACCGTGGTCTGGATGAACTGCTTCGTGATCGGGGAGAGGGTTTTGCCGTCCTGAATATCCGGCAGCAGGAGAATGCGGAAGCGGCCGTTCTCGTCAAACTGCAGATGCGCGGCCTCGGCGGGGGTCAGATTCGCTTCGCCGGCCGTGGGTTCAGCGTCCGCGGCGGTGACGCCGGGCAGGCAGACCGCAAACAGCAGCAGGGTCGCCAGCAGAGCGGCAAGGATCTTTTTGGATTGTTTCATATTCGAAGCTCCTTTTCATTATATTATAGATGGATTCTACCACGCATCGCCGAAAAAAACAACGGACGATGTCGTTATTCCACGCCTTTGAAATACAGGCCGCGGGTGAAGACAGCGGGCGGCGGGGTCGGGACCCGACAGGCGCGCACGGCGGCTGCGGCTTCGTCGGCGGATTCCACGGTGCAGTAGACCAGATAATAATCGAGATTGCGCACGTTCGCCAGCCGGTCGGAGAGCCAGAGCGGGCGGGAATTGAGTACCTGACTGCAGCCGTCGCCGCAAACGACCGGGAAGGAGACGCCCATGCGGTCGGTCAGCACGCTTTCCCCGCCGCAGGCGGCGCAGTCGAGCTTCGTGCGGACCGGGCAGTTGCGCGTGAGCATCAGCGGCAGGCGGCCGTAAACCAGCAGACCGCGCGGCAGATCGCCGCCGATTGCCTGCGCGGCAGCCAGCGTCAGCTCACAGGAGAGCAGGCAGTCTGTCGCGCCCAGATGCGCCGCTTCCTCCACGGCGAGCGTGTTGTAAAGATTCATGCCGAAGCCGCAGGAGAAGGGGAGCCCCGCCTTTTTGGCGATGGCAACGCCGTCCGGATTGGAGGCCACGGCCAGCGCCAGCCCGGCCCCGCGCAGGATGCGCAGGCGTTCGGCAAAGCGGCCGGCGTTGGAGAATACCCCGGCGGGGAGCTCCGCGGCGGTTTCAATGCCCTGCGCCGCCAGCCGCGCGACGGTGTCCGGCGCGGCGGAAAGGGGCAGGATCACGCGGTGCACCTGCGAAAGATCGGCGGGCAGCTGCGCTTCCGAGCGCACCCGCAGATGGATCGCGGGCGGTTCGGCGATGTGCCGCGCGAACGAAAACGACGGCGCGGGGGCGATGGGCTTCGGCGGCGGCAGCAGCGCCGCTTCCAGCTGCGTGAGAGCGTCGCGCCGCAGGGCGTTCAACGCCCCGGCGGAGAGGAACAGACCGGGATCCAGCCGGATCTGAATCGAATCGGCAAAGAACGGGGTGCCCCCGCATTTCGAAAGCTGCGTGCGCAGGGTCTCCTCCGTGAGCGCTTTTGTCTGCGCCGGCGCGGGCAGATCGCCCGTAACGGTGACGGCAGCGCCGCCGGCTTCCGCCGTGAGCGCGGCGGGCTGCGCCGCCCGCACGGTGCAGGTAAATTGAACCGGCCGGCCCGGCGGCTCCTTGGCATACAGCGCGCGCAGGGAAGCGAGCACCGGTGCGGCGGACGTGACGTCGTCCTTTTCCCGCGTGCCGAACATGGCCGGTCCGCGGCGGTCGCGATAATAGCCGTCCGTGAAGCCCGAGCGGGAAAAAACGGCGCGCAGCGCCCCGGAAACCTCCGGGTCGGGCGTGCCGGCCAGCGCGTTTTTGCAGGCGGTGACTGCGGCGGCAACGTATTCCGGGCGCTTCATGCGTCCTTCGATTTTGAAAGAAGTGACCCCTGCCTCCAGCAGCGCCGGCAGTTCCTCCACCAGCGAAAGATCCTTCAGGCTCAGCGCGTGCCCCTGCCCGCCGTTGACGCCGAAGGGCAGACGGCAGGGCTGGGCGCACAGGCCGCGGTTGCCGCTGCGCCCGCCGAGCACGGCGCTCATCAGGCATTGGCCGGAAACGCACATGCAAAGCGCCCCGTGCACGAAGCATTCCAGCGCGCAGGTCGTTTCGCTGCGCACGGCGCGGATTTCCGCGGCGGTCAGCTCCCGGGGCAGCACGGCCTGCGTGAAGCCGAGCCCCTCCAGCAGGCGGATCCCGCCGCCGGTCTGCACGCTCATCTGGGTGGAGGCGTGCAGGGGCATAGAAGAACAGACCCGTCGCGCAAGGGCGGCGAGTCCGAGATCCTGCACGATCAGCGCGTCGACAGCGGCGTCGCAGGCGCTTTGCAGGGCGGCGTATGCGGTTGGCAGCTCGGCGTCGCCGACCAGCGTGTTGAGCGTGAGATAGACCTTCACGCCGCGCGCGTGGCAGTCGGCAACGACGGCTTTCAGTTCTTCATCCGTAAAATTTGCAGCGTTGCGGCGGGCGTTGAGCACTTTGCCGCCGAGATAGACGGCGTTTGCGCCGCAGCGCACGGCGGCAGTGACAGCCTCCGGGCTGCCTGCAGGCGCGAGAATCTCAGGCTGCATCAGCGGCCGGATTTCAGCGCGGCCAGCTCCTTGGCCAGGCGCTCCGCCTCCCGCTTGGAGATCTCGGCGTCGGTGCGCGCCCGCGCCGCATCCTCCAGATATTCCTGAATCTGCGAGCGAAGGTGATCGCCGGTCTCGGCGGATTTTTTGGCCAGATCGGCGTATTCCAGCGCGGTGACGATGGCGGCCTGCGTCACGGAAATGCGGCTGCTTTCGCGCATGAGGCCGCTGATCTTTTCATCCAGCTCCGCCGCGAGCGCTTCCACGTAATCCGGCGCGTCGTCGGTGCCGATGATATATTCGTCGCCTGCGATCATCAGTCTGAGTTTTTCCATCGTGAATCCTCCTGTTTGGTCGAATTCTTTTGCCCTTGCGGCGTTGTTCCTGTTCCTATTGTATCACATTTTCTTTGCGGAAGAAAGAGATTTTTAAAAATAATTTCAACTGCAGACAGGCCGCAGCGTTACGCTGTAAACATGCGGGATCTCCGCCGGCTGCCCGTTGAAGCGGTGCAGCCCGTCGTTCGTGAGGGTCACGACGTTTTCGCCGGCCGTCAGCGTCAGATTGCAGGTCGCGGTTTTCACCGTCTGCCAGCTGCTCGTGTTGCGGCACCAGAGGTCCTGCGGCGCGCCGCCGTTGACCGTGACGGTCAGATATTGCTCGATCAGATCGACGTTGTAGCTGTGAACGCCGCCCTCCGCGTTGTTGGCGTAGGCGACGGTCATGCGGTAGTCGCCGTTCGCCGGAGCGTCGACCGTGAACGCGCCTGCGCCGCCCTCGGAGGAAATGCCGGTCAGATAGACGCCGCGTTCGTTTTCCGCAAGCCTTGCCGGCGCGGTCAGCGTCAGTTCGGCGGGCAGGATGGTTTGCTGCGCGCCCTGCGCGGCGGTCGGGACGACCGTGCAGGTCAGACCGTCGCCCTGCAGCAGGAGCAGATTCAGCCCGCGCCGCAGCGCGACCGTCGCCGTGCCGTCGTTTGCCGTCTGCCCGCGCGCGCCGTCGATCGTGAACGCGCAGGCGCGGTCCGCCGTCAGCGCATAGAAGCCGTCGTCCGGGGCCACGGCCAGAAAAGCCGTCGTGCCGGGTGCGGTGCGGTCGGCGTCAGGCAGCAGCGTCAGCGGCGCATGCTCCCGGTGCGGCGTGAGGATCAGACTGTCGACCACGAAGGTGCCGTCCTTGTGCGCGAGCGTCAGCGTGTGCGTGCCGGCGCGCAGGGCTTTCGTCACCGTCAGCGTATCGGTATATTCGCTGCGGATCGTATTCGGCAGCGTCAGCACGGACGTTTCGCCGTCGATCGTCAGCAGCGCCGCGCCGTCGACGCGGTCCGCCGGCGTGCGGCCGTCGTTGGCCTTGCCGTAGATGAATTTCAGATCGTAGGTATTTTCGTCGGTGTGAAACCTGATCGTGACGCTGTCGCCGTCGCGCTCCAGCCCGCCGACCATGCCGGCTGTTTCGCCGGTGGTGGCGTAGGCGCTGTCATAGGTGTAGCAGCCGCCGGCGCGTTCGCCGGTTTCGAATTCGACGCGCTGCGGCCGCGCGTTGCCGCGGATCGCCGGCGCGCCGGTATCGGGCGTGACCGTGACGTGATAGACGGCGGTCGGATCGGGCTCTGACAGTTGGATCTTCAGCCGTCCGGCAAAGGGCTGCGCCGTGTATTCCTCCAGCAGGACCGGCGCATGGACCGCGCCGCTGAGCCCTTCAAACATCACGTATTCGATCCGCACGCGGACCTTGCTGCCGAGGTTCGTTCTGTTCAGATGCGTCAGCTGCACGCAGGCCTCTTCGACCTCGCCGCCGGCGATCACGTCGATCCGGTCGCGCGCGTCATTCAGCGCTGCCATCCCCGTGATCCCGCGCTGATGGAAGCGCTTGAAGCCGTATTTGATCGTGTTTTCGAAATCCGCGTGCGTCACGTCCAGCACGTCGGCGCGCAGCCGATGCCCTTCGAGATCGGCATACCAGCGATAGAGCCACCAGTTGCTGTTGGGCACGGTTGCGTCTGCCGCCGTGTCGCAGAGATTGTTGGCAAGGCGCCAATAGGCCGCGTTTGTGTATACGCCGGTCGTTTCGGCCGCCACGATATAGTTGAGCATTTTCGCCGGCGCGCCGCATTCCTCCATCGTGCCGATCTCCGTGACGATGATCGGCAGCGGATCGAGGCCGAGCGCCTGCTCCGTTGCCCGGTAATCGTCGTAATGATCCTGCCAGTAGTAGGTGGAATCCGCCGCCAGCTCATGATAGATCATCACGTCCGGCAGGCAGGCGTGCGCCTTGCAGTAGGCGAGGAAGGCGCGGATATTCGCGCTGTCGTAGACACAGTTGCCCGGACCGCCGATGCGGGCCTCCGGCACGATCGAGCGCACGAAGCGGAAGGTTTCCTCCCACGCGGCGTAAAAGCGTTCCTTCGCGGCGTCGTCAAACATCAGCCAGTCGGGGTTTTCTGCATTCGGCGTGCCGAACCAGACGCCGTTGTCCATTTCGTTGAAAAGGCAATAGACCAGCCGGTCGGCATAGGGCGTCTGCCCGAGCTGCCGGACTGTTTCCGCAATGCGGGGCAGATAGTCCTCGCGCACATAGGCGGCGCTGTCATAATCGCCGGCCTTGCGCAGGGCGCGGATATTGCCCTCGTCATAATACCAGGTGCTGTAAACGTCGTTGAGATAGACGGTGATATAGTCGCAGCTGTCCAGATTCGGCGCGACCTCGTCCACGTCGCCGATCGGGTGCTGCAGGCCGCCGAGCACCTTCTGCGAAACGCTGGCAAGGTCGAGGCTCTCGACCATCAGCGGGTCGGGAACACCGGCCTGCGCCAGCCCGTAGAGGAAGCCGGAGGCGCGGTTCGTCACCGGCGCGACCGGCGCGTCGGCGTCGATCTTCAGCGTCGGGCAAAAGCCATAGACCAGCCCGGGCAGCGCCAGCTGCAGCGCCGTCCAGAGCCCGAGCAGCAGAGAGAATAAGCGGGTCAACGGAATCGCTCCTTTCATCTTCCGTCTGCGGGAGAAAAAGCAAACGCCGATGCAGGGATCGGCGTTGCGTGGTTTCTCATGAGATCCGGATCCAGACCTTCATATCGCTTTCGCCGCGGTTGGCAAAGGCGAAATAGGGGATCAGGCGCAGACGGCAGGGCGCCCGGTCAAGCGGATACCGGCGATAAAGCGTATCTTCGGGTAGCTCCCGGAAGCCGTTGACCTCCAGCGCGGGGCAGCCGAGCGCGGCGTCCTGCGCGAGGGCCGGCTGCAGGTCGGCGCTGAGCAGCAGCTGCCCGAGCGGCGCGGTCTGATCGACCTGCTCCATGCAATAGACCAGCGGGCCGCGGCAGACTGCCGCCTTGCCCTGATCCGCATGCACGCGGGGATCCGCCGCCATCAGCCGCGGCGTCAGATCGAGCGAGAGCGTCAGTGTGACGTCGTCCGCCTCGACCGGCAGATAGGCGTAGCCCTTGCGCACGTCGGCAGGCGCCTGCCCGTTGATCCGCGGCGCCTGTGCCCAGCCGGGCAGACGAAGCGCGAGCGTTTTGCCGCGCAGGCCCTGCGCGCGCAGGCAGTTTTCACCGTCAAAAGGATAGCCGGTTTTCTGCGTCAGCGTCACGCCGTCAAACGCGGTTTTGCTTTCAAAATAATGATGGACAAAGACGGTCCGTTCATCGTAAGAATAAAGGAAATCGCCGATCGAAGCGATCATGCGCGCGATGTTCGGCGGGCAGCAGGAGCAGCCGAAGACCTCCAGGCGCTGCGTGAGCAGGCCATCCTCACGCCCGTACCAGTCCTTTTCGATGCGGTGCTGGTTCAGATCGATCTCCAGCGGATTGACGTAGAAAAAGGCGTTGCCGCGCAGAGAGATGCCGGAAAGCGCGCCGTTGTAGATCGCGGTCTCCGCCACGTCGGCGTAGCGGCTGTCCGCCTCGAGCAGGCTCATGCGCCGCGCGAAAAAGGCCAGACCGATCGCCGCGCAGGTCTCAGCATAGGCCACGTCGTTCGGCAGGTCGAAATCCTCGGTGAAGCGTTCGCCCCGGGAGGAGGAGCCGATGCCGCCGGTGATGAACATCCGGCGCTGCGTGATGTTGTCGAACACCCGCTCGCAGGCCGCGCGCAGCGCGTCGTCCGCGGTCAGGCGGGCAAGGTCTGCCATCGCGCAATAGAGATAGACTGCGCGCACGCTGTGGCCGATCGCCTCCGAGATCTCGCGCACGGGCCGGTCGGACTGATCATAGTCGTTGTTGTGGCCGCCGGCGATATCCTTGGGCGAAACGCCGCGCAGATCGACGAAACGGCGGCTCATCTCAAGATAATGCGCGTCGCCTGTAAAGTTATAAAGCTTTACAAGCGCCAGCTCGATCTCTTCGTGACCGGGCGTGGAGAAGGCGGCGCTGTCCTCCTGAAAGAAGACCTTGTCGATGTAGGCGATATAGTCCTGCATCAGGCGCAGGAATTTCGTCTTGCCCGTGGCGGCGGCATAGGCGATCGCCGCCTCGGTCAGATGACCGGCGCAATAGAGCTCGTGGTCCGTGCGCCGCTGAAACCGCTGATCCGGTTCGCAGACGGTGAAATAAATATTGAAATAGCCGCAGGGATCGCGGTGCAGCTCGATCAGATCCACCACGCGGTCGATCACGGCCTCGAGCGCCGGATCCGGCCGCTGCGCGAGCAGATCGGCCGCCGCCTCGATCCATTTGGCAACGTCGGAATCCCAGAAGATATGCGGCTGCTTCGGGTCGCCCGCCTTCCAGTGGAATTCAAAGGCTTCGAAGCGGCCGGTTTCAGAGAAACGATCATAAACGGTCGGCAGCGTGACGGCCTGCAGCTTTTCCAGCCACTGTCCCCAGAAGCCGCCGAGCGTGACGTGATCAAATGAAACGTTTTGCATGCGTCTGCCTCCTTACGCCTTTTTCTTGTGGCGGTTTTGCTTCTTTGCTTTTCGGGCGGCCTTTTCCGCTTCCGCCTCTGCGTCGCCCAGCTCAATGGCGAAGAAGATCAGCGTCCAGACGACCACCAGCCCGAGCAGGATGATGATCGCATTCTGGAATCCGCCGAGGACGAGCGAATCGATCTGTAACGCTTTGCCGAGCAGTGAGGACAGCAGTCCGCTGCCGGCAACGATTTCGACCAGATTCAGATCGCCGTTCATCAGGTGAGCAGCGGCGCGGTTGAAGACAATGGTCATGGCGACGGTCGCTGCCACGCCGACGGCCGCGGCGATGGCGGGCGGCAGGCGGCGGTTGCTGCAGATGGACCAGATGAAAACGAACAGCGCAGTCAGCAGCGCAACGCACAGCAGCACGACGCAGGCGATCAGATGCGGCTTGATCGGATCAAGACCGGCCGGCCAGCTGAGCTTGCCGCCGTCGGGCAGCAGGGTGGAGAGACGGTCGTTGCCGGTCACAATGTCCACGATGCGTTTGAGCGTGATGCTCTCCTGCAGGCCGTAGTTCAGCGGATTCTTGGAGGCGTCCGGGATGAATTTTGCGATCAGGTCCGACACGTCGGACAGATCGTCATTGAAAGAGACTTTGATGAAAATCATTTCGAGGAAATAGGTGGCCGGAAACACCAGCGCGGCCAGCAGCGCGTTGACAACACGGTAAACGACCTTCACGGGATCGCATCCTTTCGTTAAAAAATCAGATTATTTCCAGGAGGAATTGAGCGCCACGGTGCGGTTGAATACAAGCGCGCCCGGCGCAGAGGTCTTGTCTGCGCAGAAATAGCCCTGCCGCATGAACTGGAAGGTGTCGCCGGGCTTGACGTTCCGCAGGCTGCCCTCCGCCATGCAATCCTTGAGGACCGTGAGCGAATCGGGGTTGAGATCGTCGAGATAGTTCCCGTTTGCGCCGGGATCCTCCGCGTTGAACAGCCGGTCATACAGCCGCACCTCGCAGGGCACGCAGTCGGCGGCGCTCACCCAGTGGAGCGTGCCGCGCACCTTGCGCCCGTCCGGGGAATTGCCGCCCCTGGAGGCCGGGTCGTAGGTGCAGTGCAGGCAGGTCACTTCGCCGTTCGCATCCGTTTCGTAGCCCGTGCAGGTGACGAAATAGGCGCTCTTGAGCCGCACCTCGTTGCCGGGATACAGACGAAAATACTTTTTCACCGGCTCGATCATAAAGTCGTCGCGCTCCACATAAAGCTCGCGGGAGAAGCGCACCGTATGCCTGCCCAGCTCCGGATGATCGGGATGGTTCTCGACCTCGATCTCCTCGCTCTGGTCTGCCGGATAATTGTCAATGACGACCTTCAGCGGATGCAGCACGGTCATCACGCGCGGGGCGTTGGCATTCAGCTCGTCGCGCACGCAGGCCTCGAGCAGGCCGTAATCCACCACGCTGTAGGCCTTGGAAACGCCGATGCGGTTGATGAATTCGCGGATGGCGGCGGCGGGGTAGCCGCGGCGGCGCAGGCCGCAGAGGGTCACCATGCGCGGATCGTCCCAGCCTTCGACGCAGCCCTTCTCCACCAGCTCCAGGCACTTGCGCTTGCTTGTGACGCAGTAGTTGATGTTCAGTCGGGCAAATTCGATCTGGCGCGGCGGCTCGTCAAAGCCGATCTCGCGGATAAACCAGTCGTAGAGCGGCCGGTGATTCTCAAATTCCAGCGAACAGAGAGAATAGGTCACGCGCTCGCGGGCGTCAGAGAGCGGATGCGCAAAGTCATACATCGGATAAACGCACCATTTGTCGCCGGTCTGGTGGTGATGCACGTGCGCGATGCGATAGATTACGGGGTCGCGCATGTTGATATTCGGCGAGGCCATGTCGATCTTCGCGCGCAGGGTGCGGCTGACGTCGGGGAATTCCCCGGCTGTCATGCGGGCAAAGAGATCGAGATTCTCCTCGATCGAGCGGTCGCGGTAGGGGCTGTTTTTGCCCGGCTCCGTGAGCGTGCCGCGGTAGTCGCGGATCTCGTCGGCGGTCAGATCGCAGACGTAGGCCTTGCCCTTTTTGATCAGCTGAATGGCGCAGTCATAAATGAAATCGAAATAGCTCGAGGCGTAGAGCACGTTTTCCCAGTGGTAGCCCAGCCACGCGATATCTTCCTTGATAGCGTCAACGTATTCAACGTCCTCTTTGGAGGGGTTCGTGTCGTCCAGCCGCAGATTGCAGATGCCGCCGTATTTTTCGGCGGTGCTGAAGTCGATGCAGATCGCCTTGGCGTGGCCGATATGCAGATAGCCGTTCGGCTCGGGCGGGAACCGGGTCTGCACGCGGGTGTTGACGCCCGCCGCAAGATCCGCGTCAATGAAATCGTGAATGAAATTGGAAACCGTATTGACTTCGTCCATGATATCGCTCCTTATGCGTTTTTGCGGAATGTGTCTGCAGCGGCGGCCAGACGGGCGCGGATCTCCGCCTCGCCCAGCAGCTGCATGATGGCGTAAAGGTCGGGCGTGTTGCGCCGGCCGGTCAGCGCCACGCGGATCACCGTGGACACGTCGCCCACGTGGCCTTTGAAGGCAGCCGGATCCTTTTTATACTCCTTCACGTTCGGCGTGAAGCCCAGCGGCTCGCAGAGGGCCTTGATCCGCGCGAACCACTGATCCTTGTCGTCCGCCAGATCGAAGGCGGCGTCGTAGGCCGCGCAGATCGCCGCGGCGTCCGCAGGGTCGATGTTTTCCGGCAGCGTGTGATCCGGGGCGTAGTATTCGTTGAAGAAATAGGAGAGATAGTCCTTGACCTCGCTCCATTTCGCGATGTCCTTGCGCGGCTTCGGCGTTTCACGGTCGATATTCAGCGCGGCGGTCGATCGCGCGGGATCGGCGGTGAAGACGGCGTAAAAATCGGGGTCGAAGGTCCTGGCCCACGCGGCGACCTCGTCATAGACGCGGGCGGCGGCGGACGCCTGCCGCCGCGGAGGGATCCGTTTTGGCGTTTACCTGTCCCCGTGGGACCGGAACCAGATG
>JAFWCS010000062.1 GCA_017534365.1 Clostridia bacterium
CTTCGGATGTTGCTGGAAAGCGACGACGAAGGCCTCGTGGAAGTTTTGCACCGCAATGCCCGCGAGGTGGCGGTGGAACAATTCGGCAAGGTGATCTGGCTCCGGGCGCTGATCGAATGGAGCAATGTCTGCCGCAACGACTGCCTTTATTGCGGCATCCGGCGGAGCAATCCGAACCTGGTCCGCTATTCCCTGACGAAAGACGAAATCCTGCAGAGCTGCGACCGCGCCTGGCGGCTGGGGCTCCGCACGTTTGTGCTGCAGGGCGGCGAGAATCCGCCGGCGGCGGAAAAACTCGCCCCGGTCGTGGCGGAAATGCGGGCGTCCTGGCCCGAAGCCGCCATTACGCTTTCACTGGGCGAACTCCCCTACGACACCTACGCCCTGCTGCGCCGCAGCGGCGCCAACCGCTATCTGCTGCGGCACGAAACGGCGAATCCGGCCCATTACGGCCGCCTGCATCCGGCCGGGATGAAACTCGAAAACCGCCTGGCCTGCCTGCGTTCCATCCGGGAACTGGGCTATCAGACCGGCACCGGCATGATGGTCGGCAGTCCGTACCAGACGATGGACGACCTGATCGCCGACATCCGTTTCCTCGAATCTTTCCGACCCGACATGATCGGGCTGGGCCCTTTCCTTCCCCACCACGACACGCCTTTCCGCGACTGCCCGGCCGGCAGCGCCGACCTGACGCTGCGGATCTATTCGATCCTGCGGCTGATGCTGCCCCAGGCCTGGATTCCCGCCACCACGGCCCTCGCCACCCTGCGGCCGGACGGGCGCTCCGCCGGCATCCTGGCCGGTGCGAATGTGGTAATGCCCAACTTCACGCCCGTGGAGCGGCGCGATTCCTACGCCCTCTACGACGGCAAGAGCCGCCCGGACGCCGAAGCGGCCGAAACCCTGCAACAACTGAAATCAGAATTAGATACGATCGGATACCATGTATAATCCTTCCTCCACCCATGCCGATGAATTCATCGACCACGCCGAAGTGCTCGAGACGCTGGCAGAAGCGGGCCGCGAAAGCCGCAACCGGACGCGCGTCCGGGAAATCCTGAACAAGGCCGCCCTGTGCAAGGGCCTCAGCCACCGCGAAGCGGCCATCCTGCTCGACTGCGACGATCCCGAACTCGAAGCGCAGCTCTATGCGCTTGCAGGCGAAATCAAGCACAAGTTCTACGGCAACCGCATCGTGCTGTTCGCACCGCTCTATCTCTCGAACTACTGCATCAACGGCTGCGTCTATTGCCCCTATCACATGAAGAATAAGCACATCGCGCGCAAGAAGCTCACGCAGGAGGAGGTCCGCGCCGAGGTGATCGCGCTGCAGGATATGGGCCACAAGCGCCTGGCGATCGAAGCGGGCGAGGATCCGCGCAACAATCCGATCGAATACATCCTCGAATGCATCGACACGATCTATTCCGTCCACCACAAAAACGGCGATATCCGCCGCGTCAACGTCAATATCGCCGCGACGACCGTTGAGAATTACCGCAGGCTCAAGGAAGCCGGCATCGGCACCTATATCCTCTTTCAGGAAACCTACAACAAGAAGAGCTATCTCGAGCTGCACCCGACCGGCCCGAAGCATGATTACGATTATCATACCGAAGCGATGGACCGCGCCATGGAGGGCGGGATCGACGACGTCGGTCTGGGCGTGCTCTTCGGCCTGGAAGGCTATCAGTATGAATTTGCCGGCCTGCTCATGCACGCCGAGCATCTGGAGGCCGTCCACGGCGTCGGCCCGCACACGATCAGCGTGCCGCGTGTGAAGCACGCGGATGATATCGACCCCGACGTGTTTGACAACAGCCTCTCCGACGAGCTGTTCAAGAAGATCATCGCCTGCATCCGCATCGCCGTGCCCTACACCGGCATGATCATCTCCACGCGTGAGAGTGAGCAGGTGCGCGGCGAAGTGCTGGAGCTCGGCATTTCGCAGATCAGCGGCGCCTCTCGCACCTCTGTGGGCGGCTACACGGAGGCTGAACGCCCGCACGATTCCGAGCAGTTCGACGTCTCCGATCAGCGCACGCTCGACGAAGTCGTCAACTGGCTGATGCAGAACGGCCACATTCCTTCCTTCTGCACCGCCTGCTACCGCGAGGGGCGCACGGGCGACCGCTTCATGAGCCTGTGCAAGAGCGGGCAAATCCTCAACTGCTGCCATCCGAATGCGCTCATGACGCTGACGGAGTATCTGATCGACTACGCGAGCCCCGAAACGCGGGCGCGCGGCTTTGCGATGATCGAGGAGGAGCTGCAGAAGATCCCGCATGAGAAGGTGCGCGCGATCGCCGCGCAGCATATTGCGGATATCAAGAGCTCCAACCGCCGCGATTTCCGCTTTTAACGCCATGGGACTGAACGAACAGGTCTCCGGCGAGCGGCTGCACATCGGCTTTTTCGGCCTGCGCAACGCCGGCAAATCCAGCGTCGTCAACGCCGTGACCGGGCAGCGGCTTTCGCTGGTCTCTGACGTGAAGGGCACGACGACCGACCCGGTCAGAAAAGCGATGGAGCTGCTGCCGCTCGGCCCGGTGGTGATCGTCGACACGCCCGGTCTCGATGATGAAGGCGTGCTCGGCGAAAAGCGTGTGGCGCGCGCAAAGGAGACGCTGCGCACGGCAGACGCCGCCGTGCTGGTGGTTGACGCCACCCGCGGGTTGCAGCCGATCGACGAGGCGCTGCTCGGTGAGATCCGCGCCAAAGGGATCCCCTGCGTGATCGCCATGAACAAGGCGGATCTGCTGGAGGCGCTGCCGCCGGCTCCGCCGCAGGCGCTTTATGTCAGCGCGAAGACCGGCGCGGGCATCTTCGAGCTGAAGGAGGCGATTGCCGCTGCCGTGCAGGGCAACGCGCAAAAGGAACGCGGCCTGCTGGACGGCCTGGTGACCGCCGGGCAGACCGTGGTGCTGGTCACGCCGATCGATTCCGCCGCGCCGAAGGGGCGGCTGATTCTGCCGCAGCAGCAGACGCTGCGCGCGCTGCTCGATCTCGGCGCAGCTGCGCTGGTCACGCGCGAAACGGAGCTTGCCCGCACGCTCGCGCTGCTGAAAGCGCCGCCGGACCTCGTGATTACGGACTCCCAGGCTTTCCGCATGGTCGCCGCCATCGTGCCGGAAGCAACGCCGCTGA
>JAFWCS010000063.1 GCA_017534365.1 Clostridia bacterium
AGCACAATAACAACATCATAAAACAGCGCGCTGCGATCGGTTTCGCAGCGCGCTGTTTGTGTCTTTGGGATTCTATTATTTGAATGCCAGCTGATACATTTTTGACCAGGCCAGCACACGGTCACGGTTCCACTTTTTCGGCATCACGGAGCAGGCGGCGGAAGCCTTGCCCATGCGCATCGCAGCAACGGCAAACTTCTTGAGCAGCTTCGGATCGGAGATCGCGCCCTTTGCCTTGACGATCAGCTCCTTCGGATCGAGCTTCACGGCGGCAAAGAGGTTGGTGAAATCCGCGCCCATGGTGATATCATCCTCCGTCACCATGCCGCTTTCGAAAATGTAATCGATCTCATCCGGCGTCAGATCCGCGACCGTCGCCTTCGCGGCGGCGAGCGTGGCAAAGCCCGCGCCGAGCAGCTTATAATAGCCGACCTGATAGGGCCAGAGGGTGCTGCTGTTGAAGGCGCACTCGGCGTCGTTGATCACGGTCTCCGCAAGAATGCGCGCGGCCTTGAAGCAGTTCGCCATGCCGGAGCCGATCAGCGGCACGGTCATGAACGCGCTGTCGCCGATCGCGGCATAGCCGTCCGCCACAAGGATCGACAGCGGCTGCCGCACGGGGATCTGCGCAAACTGGCCGCCGCGCAGACGTTCGCGCCCGATGCGGGGATTGGTTTCGCGCAGGACCTCGGTGAACCGCAGCGCCTCCGCCTCGTCAAAGGGCTCGAACCGCCCGACCAGCACGTCGGTATAGTCCTCCTCGTCCGCGACCCAGCTGATGCCCTGCTTGCCGTCGGCAAAGAGCATGACCTTGTATTTTGCCTCGGCGGGCGCGCCCTTGCCTTTATTATAGAAAGCGCGGTAGATATAGATCTTGCCCATCTCGCCGGGATCCTTCTCGATGCCGAGGCTGTCCGGCAGCTGCAGGCGCAGCGGAGAATCCACGCCGCAGGCGTCAATAACAAGATCCCCGTAGAAATCGCCCGCGGACGTTTTGACGCCGACCACACGGTTGCCGAACAGGATCGGCGCTTCGATCCTGCAGCCGTATTCGATCTTCACGCCCTGCGCAAGCGCATGGCCGATCAGATGGTCATAAATATCGGCGCGCTCCATCTTGATCTCGCGGTTGTCAAGCGGCACATGCTGCTGCAGGCCGACCCGGAAGGAGGGGCCGAAGAAGGTCATATCCACCTTGTATTCGAATTTTGTGACGGGCGGCATCGGAATGCCGGCGATCCCCAGCGCGCGGGCGCGAAGATATCCGTCCAGTCATAGCCGAGCTTGCCCGCTTCCTTCTGCTCATAGACCGTCACGTCAAAACCGGCCTGCGCCAGCAGCGCCGCAGCGGCAATGCCGCCGTGCCCCATACCGGCCACGATCACTTTTTTACCCATTGCCATAGCCTCCTCGATTCATTTATGAAAAGCTGCAAACGTCATTCACAGGGAATGCGCCGTCCGCATATTTCGCTGCGCAGGATTCAAACACGCCGACCGTCTGCCCGTTGACCGCGGCGATCCCTTCGAGCATCGGCGGCAGCTCTGCACGCGCCGTGCAGGCCTTCTGATAAAGATAATAGATCGGCACATGCTCATCGCCGTAGAGCACGGATCCGTCGGGATCCCAGGCCGTCACATCCGAATAAGTCAACAGATAAGACGGATTGTTCCTGCCGTAGGAAACGCTCAGGCGCAGGCTGTCATCCGGCATGCGTGCGAAGCCCTGCACGCAGCGCGGCAGCGTGATCACGTATTCGGGCACCGTGACCGTCTGCGCGCCGCAGGCGGCATCGAGCGAAGCGAGCGGATAGGCGCAGCAGCGCGCGTAATACCGCTCAAAGAAGGTCACCCGCCGCCAGTGCGCCGGATCGGTGTCATAAGCGCCGTCAAAGGTGAAATTGTAGAATTCGCCCGCGTAAAGATAAGCGCCGTCGCAGCTGAGGAAGCTGCAGCGCAGATCCGTCAGGAACGAGTCCGTCAGGGGAAGCGCCGCGCCGTCCGCCGCCTGCAGCACGGCGGAAACCGCCAGCCGCTGCACGCGCGCGTCGTCGGCAACGTAGATCCAATCGCCGTCCGTTGCGACCCCGCCGACGTGCCCGGTGAAGGGCTGTCCGTCCGCCTGCGCGAGCGCAAGCGTCTTCAGGCGCGCGCCGTTCGCGGCATACGCGAGCACGAGCACGGAGGGCTGCGTTTCATGATAGGCGGAGAGCACGTAGACCCCCGCCGCTTCCAGATAGCAAAGCCCCTGCGGCACGTAACCGTTTTCGACCTCCGGGGTCGGGAACAGCGGCGTATATGACGCGAATTTCTCTGTTTTTACAGGGGAAAACACCGTGCGCTTCACCTCCTGCGCCATGCCGCTGAGCACGCGGAAGGAAGCGTTCGGGATGCAGACCGCCAGCGCCAGTATGAGCAAGGCCGCCGGGATCAGCAGACGTAATTTCTTCAACTCAATCGCCTTCTTCCGCCAGATACCGGCCCATGAGCACGCCCATGACGGACGCCATCATCAGGCCGCGCGTCCAGCCGCTGGAATCGCCCAGACAATGCAGGCCGCCCACGTTGGTACGGAATCTCTGGTCCATCTTGATCCGGTTGCTGTAAAACTTCAGCTCCGGCGAATAGAGCAGCGTCTCCCGCGCGGCAAAGCCCGGGACGACGTGATCCACCGCCTGGATGAAGTTGATGATGTTGACCATCGCGCGATAGGGCATCGCGGCGGTGATATCGCCCGCGACGGCGTCCACGAGCGTCGGGCGGACGTTGGAGCGGGACAGCTCCTTCTGCCACGTGCGTTTGCCGTCCAGAATGTCGCCGAAGCGCTGCACGAGGATATGCCCCGCGCCGAGCATATTGGTCAGCTCGCCGATTTTCTGCGCATAGGCGATCGGCTGGTTGAACGGCTCGTTGAAATTGTGGGAGCAGAGGATCGCAACGTTGGTATTCTGCGATTTGTATTCCTTATAGGAATGCCCGTTGACAACGGCCAGCGCATTGTCGTAATTCTCCTGGCTGACCACGCCGCCGGGATTCTGGCAGAAGGTGCGCACCTTGTTTTTGAACGGCAGCGGATAGCCGATCAGCTTTGATTCATACAGGACGTCGTTGACGACCTCCATGACCTCGTTGCGCACCTCCACGCGCACGCCGATATCGACCGTGCCGGGCTGGTGGGCAATGTTGTGCTGCGCGCACTTGGCCTCAAGCCAGTTCGCGCCGCGGCGGCCGGCCGCGATCACCGTGTGCTGCGCATAGACCGTCTGCTCGGTCTTGCCGTCCGAGATCACGACGCCCTTGCAGACGTCGCCCTCCATGAGAATATCCAGGCAGGCCTGCCCGAACAGGAGCTCGACGTCGTGCGCCGCAAGCCAGGTCTCGATCGCCAGATAGAGATCATGCGCCTTTTCCGTGCCGAGGTGGCGGATCGGGCAATCCACCAGCTTCAGCCCGGTCTGGATCGCGCGGGTGCGGATCTGCTTGACCGCCTCGGTATTGCTCACGCCTTCGATCTTTTCGTCCGCGCCGAACTCCAGATAGATGCGGTCGGTGTAGTTGATCGCTTCCTGCGCAACGTCCTCGCCGATCAGCTGAGGCAGGTCGCCGCCGACTTCATAGCTCAGAGAAAGCTTGCCGTCGGAAAACGCGCCGGCGCCGGAAAAGCCGGTCGTAATGTGACAATAGGGCTTGCAGTTGACGCAATGGCCGACCTGCGCCTTCGGGCAGCGGCGGTTTTCGATCGCGCTCCCCTTCTCAACGATCAGGATCGACTGCTTGCTGTTGCGCCGCCGCAGCTCCAGCGCCGTGAAGATTCCGGCCGGACCTGCGCCGACAATGACAATATCATACTTCATGTTTTCACTCCGGAATTCCGTGCTCCGCGGGCAATGCGTTCAGCATTTCGCAAAGCTCGATATAGAAATCATGCGTCTGTTCTTTATCGGCCAGCAGACCGATCGCGGTGCCGTGGTCGCCGGGCTGCACCGGCATCACGTTCCACACGCCCGGCGCCACATCAGCCGGGTCATAATCGGTATACGGCTCATATTTCGGATGCTTCGCGCTCTCCACGTTCACCATGCAGTCGTTCGGCAGCCAGCTGTCGTCATAGACCGTGCCGTTGTAGGGATCGGTCATGCGGATCATGCCGATGATCGCCGCAAGGGGCGCGATGATCGGGTTGGTCCCGAGCATCGGGATCTGCGTATGCAGCCCCGGCACCTCGCGCGTTGCGGAAAACGCATAGGAAAAGTAGTAAAGATCGGGATTGATCGTGACGTAGCGGTTGAGCGCCTCGTTGCCCTCCGGCGTCAGATCATAGATACAGGTGTCGTCGAAGTTCTCATAGGTGTTGCGCATGGCCTGCAGCAGCGGCACGGTCGCTTTTTCGCCCGGCACGGCGGAGAGGCCGAACTGCTCCATGTGGAAATCGACGGCGCGCCCGTTGAGGAAGGACCGGCCGACCAGTCCGATATAAAGGATGCTGAAGGACGTCATCAGCGAGATCAGGCCGAACGGCTTGACGAAATAGAACACCGTGGAGCTCTGGTGCGGGGCGCAGATCGCCGTCACGCTGCGCACCCAGTCGTCCTTGCCGCCGGTGAACAGGCCGGAGAGTTCGCCCGCCGGGGTCGCCGCGCGCTCCGTTTCGTCGCCCGCCGTAAGCAGCTGCACAAACATGCGCACGGTGTTGCCGCCGAAGCTGTGGCCGATCAGATGGATCTGCTTTTCCGCGCCCCAGCCCGCAAACAGCGGCTTCTCATAGGTTCTGCCGAAGCGGGCGTGGTGATGCGCGGCGGCGTGCGCCGCGCCGTAATCGACCGTGGTGCCCGTGAGCTGCGCATAAAGCTCGCAGGCGCGGTCCCATGCGCTGTTGATCGGCCCTACGGAGGCGGAATAGGCTTCATAGCCTTCTTCCTGCAGGAACTGCATCAGGCTGCCCGTGGTCGCGCCCCAATACGGCAGCGCGGAATCAATGCCCTCGGCGCCGCCCCAGCCGTTATAGCCGTGGACAAATACGAAGGGCGCGTCGTTCAGCGGCTCTGCGGCTGCGCTTGCGTTTGCGGGGATCAGGAGCGCAAGCGAAAGCAGCACGGCCGCCATAAACAGGCTCACTATGCGGCGAAGCTTCATACGATCACTTCCCAATTGAGATTCGGTCCGGTCGAAGGCGGCGGCTTATTCCATCACCTGGCGGATGACGGCGACAAAATCGTCATAGCCGAAGATCTTCGGCACGGGATAGAGCGGATTGCCCTCCTTCATCGCGCGCTTGGCAATGACGGGGATATCCTTTTCCTCGCCCTTCAGATGGGCGGGGATCTTCATCGTTTCGTTCAGCTCACGCACCTTGGCGATGAAGGCCTTCGCCTTCTCCTCAACGCTCAGGCCGGCCACCGGCAGACCGCCGACCTCGGCCAGCTCCGCGAGCGGCGCATAGGCGCTCTCGCCGTAATAATCCAGCACGTAGGGCAGGATCACCGCGTTGGCAAGACCGTGCGGGGTGCCGTACATGCCGCCGAAATTGTGCGCGATCGCATGCACATAGCCGACGTAGGCGCGGGTGAACGCGACGCCGGCGAGGTAGGAGGCCTCGAGCATCTTGCCGCGCGCCTCGATATTCTTGCCGTCCTCGTAGGCGGTGACGATGTTGTCAAAGATCATGCGGGTGGCCTTGCGCGCAGCGGAGGCCGTGCCCTTGGTGTTGCTGTGGCCGATATAAGCCTCGACCGCATGGGTCAGGGCGTCCATGCCGGTGGTGGAGGTGATGTGCGGGGGCAGACCGACCGTCAGCTCGGGATCCAGCACCGCGTATTTCGGGCGCAGGACAGGATCCTGCAGCGCGTACTTTTCGTGTGTGGAGGGGTCGGAAACCACGGCGGCAAGCGTCGTTTCGGAGCCGGTGCCGGCGGTGGTGGGCACAGCATAAAGCTCCGGGAGCTTCTTGAGGATCTTCAGCGTGCCGCGCATCTGCTGCACGGTCATGTTCGGGCGGGCAATGCGCGCCGCCGCAGCCTTGGCGCAATCCATCGGGGAGCCGCCGCCGAACGCAATGACCGCCGTGCAGGCGTGATTGACATAAAGCTGACGCGCTTCTTCGATATTATCAATGGTGGGGTTCGGCTGCACGCCGTCGTACACCGCATAGTTGACGCCGGCGGCATCCAGCCCCGCAAACAGGCCGTCCAGCAGATGCAGGCCCATCAGGCCCTTATCCGTCACGATCAGCACGCTCTTGTGGCCGTTGGCCTTCACGGTCTCCGGCAGGCGCTTGACGCTGCCCGCGCCCTTGAGCAGCCGGGGCTCATCCCAGTTCAGAAGAAGCACGGCGCCGCGCATGACGCCCTGATACGTTCTGCAATATGCCTTTTCAAATGTTGTTGCTGCCATAAATCATCGTTCCTTTCAAGATAAAATTATGATCGTTTTATTTTACCATAAAAATCAAGTTTGCGCAATAAGATAACAAAATATATTTTGGGCGTCTTGCTTTCGGATGCGTTTCATGGTAGAATGAGAAAAAACGCACCGGAGGAAACAACAATGCTGAAGATCTCAACGATGAAAACCCGGTTTGTGGATGCCCTCGGCAGGGAACGCATTTTCAACGGCGTCAATCTCTGCGACAAGGGGCGCAAGGATACCGAAGGCGCGCACCGCAGCTATGACCTTGATTTTGACGAGACGCTGATCGCGCAGCTCGCCGCCTGCGGCTTCAACCTCGTGCGTCTCGGCCTGACCTGGGACGCCGTGGAGCCGCAGCCGCGCCAATATGACGAAGCCTATCTCGACCGCGTGGAGCGCGTGGCCGATCTCTGCGCGAAGCACGGAATCTATTTCTTCCTGGATATGCATCAGGATCTTTACTCCGCCGCCAAGGGCTGCGACGGCGACGGCGCGCCGGAATGGGCGTGCCTGACCGACGGCGCGAAATACAAGCCCGCCAGATTCGTCTGGGCGGAGGGCTATTTCTGGGGCAAGGCGACGCAGCGCAGCTTCGATCACTTCTGGGCAAACACGCAGATCGACGGCACCCCCATCCAGACCTATTACGCCGATATGTGGAAGCACGTCGCCGACCGCTTCAAGGACCATCCCGCCCTCTTCGGCTACGATCTGCTCAACGAGCCCTATCCCGGCACCGCCGGCGGCAAGGTCTTCCGCTCTCTGATCGCGCGGCTGGTGAAGGTCGTGATCACGGACAAGCGCTGCAAGCTGCTCTGGATGGCAAAGCAGGTGCTGACCGGCAACGCGATCCGCTGCCTCGAGCCGTTCAACGATCCGTCGCTCTTTCGCAAGGTCACCTCCGCGGGCGACGCGCTGATCCGCAAATTCGACACCGGCGTCTATTCCGCCTTCCTCAGCCGCGTCACAAAGGCGATCCGCGAGGTGACGGAAAACGGCATC
>JAFWCS010000006.1 GCA_017534365.1 Clostridia bacterium
CGGAGCCGTCCGTGAAGGTGATGAACCCGTTCTCCTCATAGTAGACGTTCGAGGCCGGGACCACCGTGACGGTTGCCGTGCCGGTCGTGCCGCCGTAGCTCGCCGTGTAGGTGAAGGTCACGGCGCTGCTGAGCGTCGCGGTCGGGGTGAAGGTGATCTTGCCGTTTGCGATATCGGTCGTGAAGCCCGTGCCGCCGGTCACCGCCGTCAGCGTCGCGCCGGGCGCGTCGTTCGACAGCACGTGCAGCGTCGTGACGCGGTTGCTGCTGAGAATGAACGTATCGTTCGTCGTAATCCTGGTCCACTGCGCGGTCACGGTCAGATCGCCGGCCGGCATCGTCGCCGGGATCGCGGGCACCCAGCCGCCAAACGCATGGTTTGCTTTCGTCGGGTCCGCCGGGGCAGTGATCGCCGTGCCGTAATTCTGCGTGATCGGCGCAATCGCGCTGCCGCCGTCGGTGTTAAAGGTGATCGTGTACTGGTTGATGCTCCAGTGGGCGGTATAGCTGCGGTTGCCCGTGCTGCCGGCCGGAATCGTAACCGTCATATTCGCGCTGCCTGTCAGCCCCGTGCCGCTCCAGCCCGTGAAGGTGTAGCCGACCTTCGTCGGATTCGCAAGTGTGAATGTGGCGGTGTCGACCGCATAGGTCGTCGGGTTGGTCGCGCTGCCGCCGTCGAGATCGTAGGTGATAGTATAATCGATGACGGTCCACTTCGCATACAGGGTCTTATTCGCTGTTGGGGTATAAGTCGTGCCGGACAGGACGTCGGTCAGCCCGGAATCCGTGCACCAGCCGTCGAAGGTGTAGCCGTTGCGCGTCGGGACCGGGAGCGTGACGCTGGCGGAATTCCAGAGCGCAAAGAGCGTCACGTTGCCGCCGTTCGTTGCCGTCAGATTGCTGACGCTTGCCTGATTGTTATAGACTTTGGGGCCGTTGGCGCTGGTCGCCCAGCCGTTGAAGGTATAAGTCGCCCGCGCTGTGGTGTTGGCAATGACGTCGTCATTGTATTGGAAGGTGACGTCATATTCCCGCAGGAAGCCGTTGGCCGGGAGATTCTGCGCCACATCATAGGTGAAGCCCAGCGGTTCCATGCCGCCGCCCGTTGCGCCGTTGCCGTTGAAAGAGACGGTGTAGGTGTGCGCGGTCCAGGCCAGGTAATAGGTCGTGGTGTTCGTGATCTCCAAAAGATCAGTGAAGCTCTGCGTCACGACGAGCGTATTGGTCGGCGCAGTGACGCCGGCGCTGACGTTCACGTTCCGGCCGATCGTTTTGGAACTGTCGGTCGAAACGTACCAGTTGCCGGGCGTGTAGCCCGTGCGGGACGGATTCGGCGTTGTGAAGGTGCCGTTGTATGCGGTCTTCGTAAAGGTCGTGTGTGTGTTGGTCGGCGCATCCTCGAAGATCGAGGTGAAGGTGAACATATTGCGGTACCAGGTCAGAACCGGATAATAGTAGGTCTTGCTGCCGATCTTGACGCCCCAGGTGTTTTTGCAGAAGTTGGAGGAGAGGGTGAAGTTGCTGTAGTCGATCATTTCCTGATCGGTTTTCCAGTCGCCCCAGCCGTTGCCGGGATCGATGGTTTTATAGCAATTTGCAACCCCGCTGCCGCCGTCAGCGACCATCGCCTTGGCAGTGCCGCCGGAGACAGTGCCGGTGCTGTAGGAATTCTTGACATAATAATTCCGGTTGCCGCCGCCTCCTAACCAGTTCGTATCGCCTTTCTGAACATACGCAACGATACCGGCATTTAAGCTGCCGCCGGAAACATTGCCCCAGTTATAGCAATCTTCGATCTGTGCATTGGATGCGGACGCGTTTGTAAAGTTTCCGGTGTATCCGGTAATGCCGCCGTGATAGCTTCCGCCGTTGTTATTGTAAGTCCCGACGTTACCGGCGTTAAAACATCTTCTGGCAATAGAATGATAAGACGTTTTTCCAATGATGCCGCCCGCATCATGATAGGCATAGATATTGCCGATATTCCAGCATTCGGTACAGACCGGGTTGCTATTGCCGCCATAACCATATATACCTGCTGCGCAATCCCCGGTTGAAGTGATGGTACCGCTATTGCCGCAACTTGTGAACGTATGAGCTGCTGCGTTGCCATAGCCTAGGATGCCACCGATAGAATTCTTCCCTGTGACATTGCCGACATTGTAACATCTTTCAAAAGTATTTGCATCGTCCTGCACTTCGCCAAGCATGCCGCCGGCATTATCGCTGCTGCCGGTTACGCTGCCATAGTTGTAGTTGTCGGTCCAGGTTCCCGCACCTTCATTTGAGCCGCAAATGCCGCCGCCGTCCACACCGGCGCTCACCGTGCCGCGATTGACGTTGCCGGTAAACACATGAGCTGCGTCGGAGACGATGTGGCCGATAATTCCGCCGCCCTGGCCCGCTGTGGTGACTGATCCGGTATTCGTGCTGTTCCGGAACTGAATCACCGAATCATTGTCCCCGAAATAGCCGACGATCCCGCCGGCTGCGGTATTTTTAGGCGTTTCCACACTGCCGGAGTTGGTGCAGTTCACAAATGCCGAGGGATCATCCTCGATCCAGCCGGCAAGGCCGCCGACGTCGATGGCTCCCGCGTAAATGTTGCCCGTATTCGAACAGTCGGTTGCATAGACGCTACCCTTGGAATGGTCGACCAGGCCGCCTGCACGGTTGTTGTCGGCATACACCAAGGCGCCGTTGGAGCAATTCGTAAATCTCAGCGTATCATTTGCGCCGTATTCGCCGACAAACCCGCCGACGTAATTGTAACCGTAGATATTGCCGTTCACAACATGGACGTTTTCAAACGTCAGGTTGCCGTCGCCGTAACCGACGAACACCGCAAAGCCGTTCCGCCCGTTATTATTCGTATCATCAATGAAGACATCCGCCACAGTCACGTTTCGGAAGGTGGCGTTCTTTGCCGTGCGGAACATTGCGACACGGTGATTATCATGCACCATGCGCAGATGAGAGATCGTATGATTCTGACCGTCGAAGGTGCCCTGAAAAACACGCCCCGAATCATACGGCAGCGCGTCCATCAGGTTCCTGTCAGCCAGGTCGACATCCACGGCCAGGCGGACGGTCTGCCCACTGTAGGTCGTGCCGTTATTTGTAATCGTGCGCAGAAAATAGACAAAACCGCGCGCAGAGGTAATCGTATTGTTCTGGAAGCCGCTGGAATCGGAATAGTTGCCGTCCCAGGTATCCGCCTTCGCGATCGTCACCAGCCCCGGCAGGCCGACGGCGAAGACGCCGAGCGTCAGCACGACCGTCAGCAGCAGGGAAAGTCCTTTCTTCATTTTCTTTTGCATTCTGATCCCTCCATATAGATAATCAATCCCATATTACTCCATTATATCGTTTATATTATATAATTAAAAAGGACCGATTGTCAATTGTTATTATCTCTAAAGAATCGTCCCGGCGGCGGCCGTTTTTGTATTTTCATTCCGCCTGCCGCCCCGGCGCTGCGCAGTTTCGTGCGCAAAACTATCAGGAAGTCATCGGCGGGCAGTGCAGGGAACGCTGTTTCAGTGTTCTGCAGGCGCCGCAGGCGCAGAACTCCCTCCGTCTCGCTTTGCTCGACACCTCCCTCATAGAGGGAGGCTATTTTTGCACCGCCGGTTCCGCTGTGCATTCCGCCGGCAAACGCGCGGCGCCATTGGCATGCGGTTGCTATCGGGGGTGCGTAGGGCACGGATACCATCCGTGCCGACCGCGCGGCGAGCGCTGCGTCGTTGCCGTCGGATGGTTGGTTAATCGGCGGGCGAACACAGTTCGCCCCTACCTGCTTGCCAAAAAAACGTCAGGACGCATGGCATGCTGCCGCGGCGGCATGCATGCATGCTTGCCCTACGGTGCTGCGCCGGTTAATTGCAGGTAAACCGGCGGGCGATCGGTATGGGTCCGCGCGAAGTTTAAAAACAGCCATAAAAAAAGCGCCGCCTGCCGGAAGCCCGGCGGGCGGCGCGTATCGTATGAAGTTATCTGCGGAAGAGGGCGCGCAGCGCCTGAAGGAAGCTGTTGAAGATGCGCTGCAGCAAAGCCTGCAGAGTCAGCGTGCCCTGTCCGTTGGAGGTAGCGACCACCTCGACCTGCTCTGCGGCGATGGCTTTCGTCGTGTAGCCGTTTGCATCTTTGAGGCGCACGTCAAACGCGTGCTTGCCCACGCTGTAGCTCGAGAAGTCATAGCGCCAGGTGCGCGTGCCGTCCGCATTCTCAGTGTAGCCCGCGATCTCCGCGCCGTTGACATACGCCTTCTCAAAGTTCGCCGGTGCGGTGATGCTCAGCGTGGCCACGCCGCTGCGGCTGATCATCTTCGTGTTCCAATGCAGCCGCACGCCGCTCGCATCCGGTGCGACGGCATCCGCAGCCGCCTGCCGCAGCAGAGCCGACGCCGTGACCAGATCCCGCGGCGAAATGCTGAAGCTCAGCATCCGGCTCACGGGCGTCACTTCCGTGTTGTAGGACCATTTCAGCTTCGTGATTGAGATCACCGTGCCGCTCGCGCCCGTATTCGCAATGATGATCGGCGCGGAAGTCGTGCACGCGGCCCCGGTCGTGGCCTGCCACGCGACGGCATTGCCGATATCGCGATACAGCTCGGTCGAGCCGCTGACGTTGACCTGCACGCCGGTCGAATCCTTCGAATAGACCGTCACCTGCGCGCCGCTGCCGCCTTCCACCTGACGCAGGCCGAGGCTCAGCTTGGCGGGCGTCGTCTGGGCGCTGGTCGTCAGCGAGAACGCGATCGCCTGGCCGGGATTGAGATAGACCTCATTCTTCGGGCCGATGGATTTGTAATCCTGCAGGGCATCGCCCTTGCCCGGCTCGAGGAACGCCACGCCCGGCGTGCCGTGACCCTGCGTATCGCCGAAGGAATTGATCAGCAGGTCGCGCACCTCCTGATAGGTCGCGCCGTATTCGCCCTGCGCCACATAGGCGTTGTAAGCGGCCGAGCCGCTGATGATCGTTGACGGATCGATCGGATCATAGACGCGCACCGCGTCCACATAGAATTTATAGCTGCTGCCGCCGGTCAGATTCTGCCGCGCGGACCAGCGCGGCTCAACGACGACCTTGTAGGTGCCGTAATCCAGACCGGTCCGGCTGATCACGGGCACCTGATAAATGCCGTCGGCATCGCTTTCGCCGGCGACCCAGCCGCTGGCATAGGCGGGTACTTCCGTCTGCGTGGTCACAAGCGTGCCGCTGCCGTCCTTATAAGTGGGCGTCAGCCAGCCGCGGGTCATGCCGTCGACGAAGAAGGTGCCGTCGGTCTGACCCTCGGGGGCGAGATAGATCGGGGTGCCGGTATTGTCCAGCGTGATCTGATCGTTCTTCAGATAGAGCTGGCCGTATTTGTAGCCGAAGTAGGCGTTGACCAGCGTGGATTCGATGTTTTCCCAGCTGCCGCCGGCAGTCTGCCGGTAGATCTCCACGAACGTGAGACCGGATTCATGATCCGTCACGGAATAGAAATCGAAGCCCGTGCCCGTGAAGGTGAAGGACGCGGTCGCGCCGCCCTTGGCGTTTGCGCTGACCTCGGCGTATTGCGCCGTGCCGAGGGAATAGGTCATGCCGTTCGACGTGTAGGCATTGTCGAAGCCGTAGACGGGAGAGGTTTCAGCGCCCGGGCGCGCGCCTTCCTGGAATCTGCTGAGCGCGGTGCCGTCGCTTTGCCAGGACGCGGCCGTGTTGTTCGCATAATCGAATGTGGCGGAATCCTGCCCGAAGGTGAAGAAGGTCTCCTCATAATAGACGTTGTTCGCCGGGATGACCGTCACGCTTGCGGTGTAGGACGCGCCGCCGTAGGTCAGCGTGTAGTCGAAGGTCACGGCGGCGTTCAGCGCCGCAGTGGGGGTGAAGAGAATCTTGCCGTTCGAAACAGAAGCCGTGAAGCCCGTGCTGCTCGCAACGGACGAAAGCGAAGCGCCGGGCGCGTCGTTGTCAAGCACGTTCAGCTCCGTCGGCAGACCGTAATCAAGCACGTAGGTGTCGTCCTGCGCGATCTTGATCCAATGGGCCAGATAATTCAGATCGCCGTAAGTGCCGGTTGCGACCGTCACACTCGTCTGCGGCGTTGATCCGTTGGAACCCGTCCAGCCGTCAAAAACATAGTCCTGTTTGGTCGGATTGTTCAGCGTAAAGCTGGGCGTTTCGATCGTATAGTTGTCCGGGTTCGCCGTCGAGACCGAACCGCCGGCCAGATCATAGGTGATGCTGTAGGTGATCGGCGTCCAGTTTGCGGTGTAGCTGCGGTCGCCGTAGCTGCCGGTCGGGATCGTGACGGACAGATTCGTGTCGCCCGTCAGCCCCGTGCCGCTCCAGCCCTTGAAGGTGTAGCCGGTGCGGGTCGGATTCGTCAGCGTGATCGAATTGCTCAGAATATGATAGGAGGTCGGGTTGGCGTTAGAAGGAGAAACCGTGCCGCCGCCCAGCGTGTAGGTGATCGAATAATGATGCAGGATCCAGTGGGCATAGACCTCGCCGGTGTTGAAATCCGCCACGTGCGCGGAGCTGCCGTCGGCGTTATAATACTTGGTGCCGCCGCCGTTCTTGGCGCTGTAGTAGCCCTGGAAGTCGTAGCCGGTTCGGGTCGGCAGGGTGATCGCGGGCATCGGATAGAAGAGCGAGACCTTTACGATATCGGGATCGTTTTCACCATCCTGCTTGTTGAGGAACACAAATTTGGTCATGTAATTCGCAACGCGCGAATCGGTCGGCAGAACGCCGGTTTCATAAGCAAGATAGCTGCCGACAGAACCGGAAGTATAATTAGTAAAACTATATATAATTTTTTATCTCTCA
>JAFWCS010000064.1 GCA_017534365.1 Clostridia bacterium
CAGCAGATAGGAGCCGTCCACAGCGGCAGCCGCATAGATGACGCGGTCGATCTCGGACGGATCGCAGTATTTGGAAAGGAACACGTTGGCGATCGTGCCGCCCAGGCTGATGAAGACCAGGCTGACCTTGTCGTGGCCGGTCTGCGCCTTGACCATGTCGATATACTCGGTCAGCCGCGCGGCCTGCGCGTCGGTGTCGCCGAAGGAGCTGTAGGAATAATAATAGGTATGATCGTAGCCGTATTGCTCGCAGAATGCGGTGATGTCGACCTGCGCCTTGATGAAATCGAATTCGGTCTGATACTTCGTGGTGGGCAGGGTGTTGCCGTCGTCATCCGTGGCGTAGCCCTTGGCATAGTTATAGGACTTGTCGGGATGGTTCTTCGCCTCGGCGAGCGAATACCAGTATTCATCCACGGCGACCTCGTTCACGCGCGTGCCGTCGGGATTGAAATAGTGGTTGGAGAAGCTCTCATCCAGGATCCCGAGCAGCAGATCGAGCAGGCCGTCCGTATCCCGGCGCAGCACAAACTTGAGAATGTCGCCGATCGCGCCCTTCAGCTCGGCCTTGAGCGCTTCCATATCGAACATGAACGCGAGATCCATGCCCTCGACGATCGGGAAGCCGTCGCTGGTCATCAGGTCGTTGCCGTCTGCGTCCTGCACGTAGACCTGGGACTGCATGATGCCCGGCACGATGATCAGCGGGCTCTGGCCGCAGTTGCCGCCGCAGGTCGTTTTGACCTGATCGTCCCAGGCGGGCGCTTCCGCGGCGAAAGCCGGCGTCAGCGTCAGCAGCGCGAGGCAGAGCGCAAGCAGAACGGAACAGAGTTTTTTCATTTCCCTCACCCTTCTCTTGAATGGTTTTTATATATTGTAGCATATCCGAAATAAAAAGTCCATGCCGGAGACGATTTTTTCTTTCCCGGCCCGCAAGCGGCGGAATAAGCATTGACAAAACGGCGGGAATCCGATACAATAGAAGCGCCGAAAGGTCAAAGAATATTTCCAAAATAGAATGGAGGTCTTTCCCATGAAAAAGTTTGTTTGTTCCGTCTGCGGCTATGTCTATGAAGGCGACGCGGCTCCCGAGGCCTGCCCCGTCTGCAAGGCGCCCGCATCCAAATTCGTCGAGCAGAAGAGCGATGAGCTCAGCTGGGCCGCCGAGCATGTGGTCGGCGTGGCGCAGGGTGTGGATCCCGAAATCCTCGAGGGCCTGCGCGCGAACTTCACCGGCGAATGCTCCGAGGTCGGCATGTATCTTGCCATGGCGCGCGTCGCCTATCGCGAGGGCTACCCCGAGATCGGCGCCTACTGGGAGAAGGCCGCCTACGAAGAGGCCGAGCACGCCGCGAAATTCGCCGAGCTGCTGGGCGAAGTGCTGACCGACAGCACCGAGAAGAACCTGAAGATGCGCGTCGAGGCCGAGAACGGCGCGACCGCCGGCAAGACCGAGCTTGCCAAGCTCGCCAAGGCGCAGGGTCTGGATGCGATCCACGACACCGTGCATGAGATGGCGCGCGACGAGGCCCGCCACGGCAAGGCGTTCAAGGGCCTGCTGGACCGTTATTTCGGTTGATCCGGGTGGTCGGTCATGCAGTATAAATCAGCACAGGTGGTTCTGAAAGAAAAATTCATCGGTCACGATGCAAAAAACCTTTCAGCGCTTGACGATGAGCTCAACAGATGGGCGCAGCAGGGTTGGGTGCTCGCAAACATGACCACAACGGTCGCGAAAAACACCGGACTCGGCGGCGGTGACCGCACGGTATTCACGCTTGTGTTCATGCACCAGTAATCTCCGTGACGATCACAGACACAGCAAGGCGGAAGGATGCTTCCGCAAATCATCTAATAAGGAGAATCAACCATGAAATACGTTTGCAACATCTGCGGCTGGATCTATGATGAAGCCGAGACCGGCGTGAAGTGGGAAGACCTGCCCGAGGATTTCGTCTGCGAGATCTGCGGCGTCGGCAAAGAGAATTTCAGCCCCGTTGAGGACTAATTGCATCAGATACGGCACGGCGCCGGGGATTGCTCCCCGGCGCCGTTTTTCTTCTTTTGTGCCGCTTCTTTCTCTAGGATCGCGCAGGCGAACAGGTCCTCGAAAGACGCGGCCCGCGTTCAGCCGTTTTTCACAATTTCAAACGAATCACCGTCGTCCGAGATTTTCAGAACGATCTCTCTTCCGCCTGCGAACGTCAGGCGGATTTCGCCTTTTTTGCCCAGAAACGGCGCGATCCTTTTTTTGACTTTTGCGCCGGCAGGTCGCGCGGTCACAATCCAGACGCCCTTGCCGTCCCGGATCTCCGCATACGGCTTTTTCGCCTGTGCGCGGATCCTTTCGGGGGCGAAGCAGCGCGGCGTGACCACCGTCAGACCGTTTTCGTTCACGCGCTTTGCGACGAGCGCCAGCGTTTCATCGCTGATATGAATCCCGCTCAGAAAACAAAGCTTGAGGGATTCCAGACCTTCGCGCACCCTGTCGTCGAAGACGGCGACGCTGTTCATGGTCATGAACGACCGGTGCTTGCGAAGCGCCCATGGAGAGATCTTGGCCCAACTGAAGCTGCCTTTTGAGGTTTCACCGTGGGTGATCAGACTGAAAATGCCCAGAATCTCTTTGCTGCGCCGGCCGGGTTTGATTCGTTTGTTGCCGAAAAGCATCCTGCGCCACATCACAGGGTCGCCCTGCCCCCAGTAGGTATCGTCATAGCGGATAATGCCGATCTCGGGGCGGTAATCGTGAATGTCGTATCGGCGGTCCGGATTTCTGCCGTTTTCAGAGAATTCGGCGAACCGTTCGGCGTATTCGTTCGGCCTGCCTTCGCCGTCTGTGAATACCGCGGCGCTTTCAACATAGACATTGTTCACGCCCGCGAGGTCGGCGAATTTCAGGTTGTAGTACATCTCCTTCGCCGAATGCCCCGGGTTTGTCAGGCGGAACCAGCAATCCACACAGTTCCACAGCGGCGTGCCATACTGCATTGCAGCGCCCGCGGCGAAGGCGAAGGCGAGGTTGGAGACGCCCTCCTTCTGCGACTTGAAGTTGGGGATGATCCCGTTGCGCGCGAAGGTGTGAAACAGCACGGGGAACACATGCTCGCCCACAAAGAGTTCCGCGCCCTTGCTCTTGAGCTCGGCGGCATACTCGCCGATCTGCCGGCTTAGAAGTTCGCCCTGCGCATAGGGGTCCCTGCCGTCCAGGGGCGGAAAAACACTCTTTC
>JAFWCS010000065.1 GCA_017534365.1 Clostridia bacterium
CTGACCGCTGCGCTGGTTGCCGCCGGCGCGATCGCCGCCGGCGCCCTGCAAGCCAGGGGCATCCGGATCGGCACGCACATCGCCCGCTGCGGCGGCGTGGCCGACCGGCCCTTCGGCGATCTTGCGGCCGATCTCGACGCGCTGCGGACCCTGCCCTTCGCGGCGCTGGACGCGCAGGCAGCCGCGGCCATGCAGTCCGCGATCACCGCTGCGGCTGAGGAAGGCGACAGCGTGGGCGGCGTGCTGGAAACCGCCGTCACCGGTCTGCCGGCCGGCGTGGGCGAGCCGTGGTTCGACACGCTCGAGGGCGTGCTCGCGCATGCGCTCTTCAGCATTCCCGCCGTCAAGGGCGTGGAATTCGGCAGCGGCTTCGCGATGGCGGAGGGGCGCGGCAGCGAAATGAACGACGCCTTCCGCCGTGTCGACGGCAAAACCGTCACCGCCACAAACCATAACGGCGGCGTCAACGGCGGGATCTCCAACGGCATGCCGCTGCTGTTTCGCTGCGCGGTCAAGCCGACGCCGTCGATCTTCCGGCCGCAGCAGACGGTCGATCTCTTCACCGGCGAAGAAGCGACGCTGCAGCTGACCGGGCGGCACGACCCCGCGATCGTGCATCGCGCCCGCGCCGTGGCGGACGCCGTGACCGCGCTGGCCCTCTGCGATCAGTTGGCTCTGCGGTTCGGCACGGACTGGCTCGCGCCGGCGGCGGAGGCGAAGCCATGAATCTGCGCATCCATCCCGGGCGGCCGCAGGGCGTGATCGCCGCGCCGCCCTCCAAAAGCATCGCCCACCGGCTGCTGCTCTGCGCGGGCTTGAGCGCCGGAGAAAGCCGCGTGCGCGGCGTGCAGCTGAGCGACGATATCCGCGCCACGGTCGACTGCCTGCGGGCGCTCGGCGCAGCGGTGCGGCTCGAGGGCGACTGCGCGACTGTGCGGGGCGTTGACCCGCGCGAAGCAAAAAGCGCCGTCCTCCCCTGCAACGCCTGCGGCAGCACGCTGCGGTTCTTTCTGCCCCTGTGCCTGCTCGGCGACGCGCCGATGACCCTGACCGGCACGCAGACGCTCCTGCAGCGCCCGCTGACCGTTTATGAAACGCTCTGCCGCGCGCAGGGGCTGCGCTTCGAGCGTGACGCGGAGCAAATTACGGTGCAGGGTCCCCTTGCGCCCGGCGTTTTTGAAATTCCCGGCAACATCAGCAGCCAGTTCGTCACCGGCCTGCTGTTTGCGCTGCCGCTGCTCGACGGCGACAGCGAACTTCGGCTCCTGCCGCCCGTGGAGAGCCGCCCCTACATCGACCTGACGCTGCAGGCGCTGCGGGAGTTCGGGATCGGGATCACGGCGCAGGGCGACTGCTTCCGGATCCCCGGCGGGCAGCGCTTCCGCGCGCGGGATTGCGCCGTGGAGGGCGACGCCTCCAACGCGGCCTTCCTCGAAGCGCTGAATCTGATCGGCGGCGCCGTCACGGTCACGGGGCTGCATCCCGCTTCCCTGCAGGGCGACCGCGTTTATGAAAGCTGCTTCCGGCAGCTACAGGGCGGCTTCGCAGAAATCGATCTGTCAGACTGCCCGGACCTTGCGCCCGTGCTGTTCGCCGCGGCGGCGCTGCTGCACGGCGGGCGCTTCACGGGCACGGCGCGCCTGCGCATCAAGGAGAGCGACCGGGGCGCGGCCATGCAGCAGGAGCTGCGCAAATTCGGCTGCGCACTCGAGATCCGGGAAAACGAGATCACGGTGCCCCCCTGCGCCCTGCACGCGCCGGACGTGCCGCTGGACGGCCACAACGATCACCGCATCGTCATGGCGCTGGCCGTGCTTGCCTGCCGCTTCGGCGGCCTGCTGCGCGGCGCGCAAGCGGTGGAAAAGAGCTATCCCGGCTTTTTTGACGACCTGAAAACATTACAGATAGAATTGGAGGCGGAACCATGCAATGGATCAGTGACAGCAGCATTCTGATCGTCGGTCTCGGCCTGATCGGCGGCAGCTACGCCAAAGCCCTGCGGACGCTGGGCTTCCACGTTGCCGCGATCGACGTCGATCCCAAAGCGATCGACTTTCGCCAGAGAGCACAGTGATTTCATTTCACGCCAGATATTAGTGCGGCATACTGGCTTTCCTGTCCGCGTCA
>JAFWCS010000066.1 GCA_017534365.1 Clostridia bacterium
CCGCCGAGGATGCTGTTGATCACGGCCTTGATCTTCGACCAGATGCCGTCGAATACTTCGCCGATTTTCTGCTTGGCGGAGGTGAATGCATTGACCATGCCTTCCTTTGCGTTCGTGCAGGCGTTTGAGATCCCGGTTTTGATATTATTCCAGACGTTTGACGCGCCGGTTTTCAGCTCGTTCCACTTCTGCAGCGCGCTCTCCTTGATCTCGTGCGCCTTGGCTGAAACGTCCGTTTTGATCTCCTCGAATTTTTCGTGCGCACCGGCGCGGATCTGCTCGAAATGGGTCTTCCACCATTCTTTGGTAAAAATCGGCTTGACGTTGGTGCGGAACCACGTTTTGATTTTCCCCCAGGTTTCGCTGCACCAAGCGGATGCATTCGCGCCGAATTCCTTCAATGCTTCCAGTGTGTCTGCGAATACGCCCGTTTTGCTTCCATAAGCAATAGAAACCCCGATCAGCGCAAGACCGGCGATAATTAACGGGATATTCAACTTCACAATGCCGACGATTACCAGCACCGTCCCGAGGATCAGCCCGCCCCA
The DNA here is from genome assembly GCA_017534365.1 of Clostridia bacterium. Taxonomy (GTDB): domain Bacteria; phylum Bacillota; class Clostridia; order Oscillospirales; family Acutalibacteraceae; genus CAG-177. The sequence continues at coordinate 549 of JAFWCS010000066.1, forward strand.
TGAAATGATGTCATTCACCCAGGGCGGTACTGCATCAAGTGCGCCGGTTGCAGATCCGTATGAATACCCAACCGCCATCAGTGCAATACCGGAAAGCAGCATTGGAATATTCAGTGTAGCGATACCGACGACCAGGAGAATGGTTCCGAGAATCATCATACCCCAGGTGATCACCTGATGCACCCAAGGCGGCACACTGTCAAACGCGCCGGTGTTTTGCCCGATCTGTAGCCCTGCTTTGATCATCAAAGCGCCCGTAATCATCAGCGGAATATTCACTCTGGCAATGCCGATCAGCAGCAGCGCAGTGCCGAGGATCAGCGTGCCGTAAGTCATGATTTTTGCCGTTTTCGCGTCCAGCTCGGAAAGATCCTCCGCGCCGGAAAAATCGGCGGCGATCCCGCCGCTGTCTTTATCGGCCGAGGTCTTGCTGCTCTTCTTCTCATCGCTGCCGAGCTGATTGATCGTATCGAAGCCGGCCAGGCTTTTGCTCGCGTCCTCCGCGGCGTCGCCGACTTCTTTTGTCGCCTTGGCCTGCGAATGAAGCGCCTTCGCGTTTTTCGCCATCGTGGAAACGCTCTTGCCGAATACGGCTGCTGAAAACTGCGCTGCCAGCGCCGCCGCACGTTCCAGCGCTGCGAGGATTTTCAGAATCACAGGAAGCACCGCCTCCCAGAGCGGCTGGAAGGCGGTCAGAAGGTTGCCCTTGATGCGGCCGATGCTGGCCGCCGCCTGCTCGTTGGAACGGATCATATCACCCGTGAACTGTGCCAGCCGCCGTGCAAGCATCGCGAACAGCCTGCTTGCAAAGCCAATAAGGAACCCGAGAGAAAACGCGCCGATATTCCGTATGGTCATGCCGATCCCGGCAAACACGGTTGTAGCATGCTGCCCGATTTTTTGAAAACCTGTTTTTGCCGTCCTCCAGATCCCTTGAAACGCTGTTTTCGCGATTCTGCCGGCGCCTCGGAACGTTGAGACCATATGACTGCCGATGCTTCGAAAAACTGCTTTTGCCCTTGCGCCTGCACCGGAAAACACGGTTGACACCTTTGAGAATATATTATTGAATGATTTCGAAATCGTCGTCCCTGCCTTGTTGACACCGGACGGATCCACCGAGGTATCAAAAGTAATCGAGCCGTCAGCCATGCGTCTCACCTCCCAGCAGGCGGTTGATCGCCTCCCGCTCCGCAAGCTCTTCGCTTGAATACCGGCGGCGCAGGTCGATCATCTGTTTGTGTGTTTTATAGAAATCCGCATCGACTTTGTCGAGCGGTTTGTTTTTTGCTTTTTTCTGACGAATGGAAATCACCTGCGTGAGCAGGCTTTTCTCGTCGATCTCGCGGAACAGGGCAAGGAAGGTCCACCAATGCAGATACGGCAAAGCGCGTATCTCCGTGCCGGCGACACGGTTGACTGCAGAAAAGATCAGCTGTTCGTCCTGCTGCCAGGAAAGGATCCGCTGTTCCTTTTTCTGCGCGCCGTAGTCCATTCCGCCGTCGAGAAACAGCGCCGCCTGCTCGCAGGCC
>JAFWCS010000067.1 GCA_017534365.1 Clostridia bacterium
GCGGCTTCCTTGGCGGTGAAATGCACGCCGGGCAGCTCCGTGAGCGATTTCACAGTGGCGGCGACCGCATCCGGCGCGTCCGTCATCTCAAAAAACGCGGCGGCCTTTTCCGGCGCGAACTGCATGCAGCGCTCCAGAAACGCAGGGAAAAACGCGGCGCAGGCCATGCCGTGCGGAATGCCGTAATGCTCGGTCAGCACGTAGCCGAGCGGATGCGGGAAGGCGGTGCCGCAGGCGTTGATGACCAGCCCCGCGTGGATCGCGCCGTCATACAGCGGCGCGCGCAGCGCTTCCGGCACGTCGCCGCAGGCCGCGAGCGCGCAGAGGCCCTGATACAGCAGGGGGATCGCCCGCTGCGCAAACAGCAGGTGCACGCCCTCGCATTTCGACGTGAAATAGCCCTCGACCGCGTGAGCAAAAGCATCCAGCGCGGTGGAAACGGTGACGCTGCGCGGCATGGAGGCCGTGTAGCGCGGGTCGCAGAAGGAAACGGCAGCATAGCAGTCCGGTCCGGAGATGCTCTTTTTGCGCCCGGTCTCGTCGTTCGTCAGCACGGACACGCCCGTCACCTCACTGCCCGTGCCCGCCGTGGTGCCGATCAGGGCGACCGGCAGGGGCGGGGCGTTGTAGACGCGGCGGTAGATCTCCGCCGGGGCGAGCGTCGGATTTGCGGCGTAGATCGCCACGGCCTTGGCGGCGTCCAGGACCGAGCCGCCGCCGATGCCGAGAATGAACTCCGCGCCGCAGTCCCGCGCCGCCGCGCCGGCCGCACGGCAGGCGGAGAGCAGGGGATTCGCGCCGATTCCGTCAAAGACGGCATGGGCGATCCCGAGACGGTCGAGCGCGTCTGCCGCGTCCGCAAGCGCGCCGCTGCGGGCGGCGCTGTGTTTGCCGGTGACGATCAGGCAGCGTTTGCCCAGCGGGACCAGCGCGTCGGTATGGTCAAGAAAAGCGTTTTCGCCGAAAAACCAGCGGGTGGGCAGATAAAACTGTGTCTGCATGGGATGCGCCTCCAATCAGATTGCGGTTTTGTTTTTTCAGGGCAGTGCTCTGAGGGTATTTTACCAAATCTTCGGGTGAATTCCAATGCTTTTTCTGATTTTTTCTCAAAAATTTGCGTCTGCACCTTGCAATCAAACTTAGAATGCGGTATAGTTTATCTGTATACGTTTATACAGAGATGAGGTGCGTCCATGAAGAAGGTGCTGATCGCGCTTGCCGCAGTGCTGGCCGCCGCGCTTGCCGCGGTGCTGATCTATGACGGCACGGCGGGCAGAGAAGCGCAGCAGACCTTTTTCGCCATGGATACCGTCTGCTCTCTGACGCTGACGGGGCGGGATGCGGCGCAGGCTGCGGCGGCGATCCCGGCGCAGGTGACCGCGCTCGAAACCGGCGTCTTTTCGCGGCAGGCGGCGGATGCCGCCGTGGCGCGGCTGAACCGGAATGGCGGCGGCGCGCTCTCCGATCCGCTTGCGCAGGTGCTCGCGCAGACCTGGGAGCTGAGCGAAAAGAGCGGCGGCGCGCTGGACTGCACGCTCGGCGCCGTGAGCGATCTCTGGGATTTCGGCGGGGATCCGCACGTGCCGGACGCGGCGCAGCTGCGTTCCGCGCTGGCGCATACGGGCTATCAGAAGCTTCACTTCACCAGCGGCGGCGTTTCTTATGACGATCCTGCCGCAGCGCTGGATCTCGGCGCGGTCGGCAAGGGCGCGGCGCTGGATGCGGTCAGCAAAACCCTGCAGGGCAAGCGTCTGCGTTCCGGCATCGTCAGTCTGGGCGGCAGCATTCTGCTGCTGGGCGGGCAGGCGTTCACAGTCGGCATCAAGGATCCGGCGGGCAACGCGGGGGAATGCCTCGCGACGATGCGGCTTTCGGATTGCTGCATCTCCACCTCCGGGAGCTATGAGCGGTTTTTTGAAGAAAACGGCGAACGCTATCATCATATTCTCGACCCCAAAACCGGCCTGCCGGTGCGCAACGGTCTGCTCAGTGTGACGATCGTTGCCGACAGCGGCCTGGTCAGCGACGCGCTTTCGACCGCCTGCTTCGTGCTCGGCGCCGAACGCGGCATGGTGCTGGCAAAGGACTGCGGCTGCGAAGCGGTGTTCGTTGCGGAAAACGGCGACGTGACGGTCAGCGACGGTCTGCGTTCCCTGCTGACCGTTTCGAATACGGATTACAGGATCATCGACTGATGGAACGGAAGCTGCTGGAAAAAACGGATCTGGCGCTGCTGCTCGCGGCGGTGCTGCTTGCCTGCGGCGTCCTGCTCTGGCGCGCGCTGCGGCCGCAGACGCGGCTGACGGCGGTGATCACCGTGAACGGCGTTGTGACGGAAACCGTTGCGCTCTCCGCGCTGGAGGCGCCGCTGACCATCACCCCGGCAACGGATCCGCCGCTGACGATCGTGGCCGAGCCCGGCGCGATCGCCGTAGTGCATGCGGAATGCCGCGATCAGCGCTGCGTGGCCTGCGGACGGCTGACAAAGCCCGGCGATACGGCGGTCTGCCTGCCGGCGAAGACGGTCGTCACCGTGCGCGGGGGCGACGTGGACGCCATCACGTATTAATATGGATAAAAAACGAACCTACCGGCTCGCGCTGGCCGCCATCCTCTGCGCGCAGGCGCTGGCGCTGAGCTTTCTGGAGGGGCTGCTGCCGCCGATCCCGTGGCTGCCGCCCGGCGCGAAGCCCGGCCTGTCGAACATCATCATCATGTTCGCGGCGGACAGTCTCGGTCTGCCGATGGCGCTGACGATCGTGCTGATCAAAAGCGGCTTCGCCTTCCTCACGCGCGGCGCCTCGGCGGCGCTGATGAGCCTGGCCGGCGGCGTGCTGTCGGCGCTCGCGATGCGGCTGCTTCTGCGCTATGCGCGGCAGACCTTCGGCCTGGTCGGCGTCTCCGTGATCTGCGCGCTCTGCCACAATTTCGGCCAGCTGCTGGCCGCGGCCGTGCTCACCGGCACGCGGCAGGTGCTCTATTATGCGCCGATGCTTGCGCTCTTCGGCGCGGCGACCGGCGTTGCGACCGGCATGATCCTGCGGGCGGTGCTGCCCGCGCTGGAAAAGCAAAAACGGTTTTTTGACCGGTGATCCCGTGCAGGGATCGTGCGGTCTGACTGTTTCACAGAATAAAAACCACCCCTGCGCGCGCTTCGGAAGGCGCAGGGAGTCAGGAGGAAGATAACTATGGCAAAGGCCCGATTGGACGGCGTGTTGACCGCCGTCAAGAAGGTCCGCGGCGGCGTGAAGGTGGCCCACCACAAAAACACCGCCGAGCTGGAAGTGGTGCGGATTCCGACGCCGTCAACCGTCGTGATCCCCATGCAGCAGCATATCGGCGCGCCCTGCACCCCGACCGTCAAGGCCGGCGATACGGTGGCGGTCGGCCAGGTGATCGGCGACAGCGACAAATTCGTCAGCGCCCCGATCCACGCGTCCGTTTCCGGCACGGTCAAGGCCGTCGGCGACGTCAAGCTCCCGAACGGCGTGATGGCCAAGGCGGTCACGATCGAATCCGACGGCGAGATGCGGCTGTGGGAGGGGGTTGCCCCGCCCGACGTGCATGACAAGGAATCGTTTCTCAAGGCGGTACGCGCGTCCGGCCTCGTGGGCCTCGGCGGCGCGGGCTTCCCGACGCACGTGAAGCTGAACGTTCCCCCGGACAAGCACATCGACACCCTCGTGGTCAACGCGGCGGAATGCGAGCCGTTCATCACGGTCGATTACCGCGAATGCATCGAGAATTCGTGGGATATCCTCGCCGGCGTGTATACGATCAAGGAATTCCTCAACATCAAAAACGTCGTGATCGCCGTGGAGGACAACAAGCCCGAGGCCTTCAACGTCCTCAAACGGATCGCGGACAATGAGAACGATCCCGACGACGAAGTGCGCCTGATGGTGCTCGAATCCAAATATCCGCAGGGCGCGGAGAAGATGATGGTGCAGTCCGCCACGGGCCGGCGCGTGCCGCCCGGCAAGCTGCCCGCCGACGTCGGCTGCATCGTGATGAACGTGGCGTCCGTCGCCTTCATCGCCCGCTACCTGAAGACCGGCAAACCGCTGGTCAGCCGTTCCCTGACCGTGGACGGCTCTGCGATCGCCGAGCCGAAAAACGTCCGCGTCCCCGTGGGCACGAATATCGGCGACATCATTGATTTCTGCGGCGGTTTTAAGACCGAACCCGCCAAGATTCTGACCGGCGGCCCGATGATGGGCCTTGCCATCGTCGGCACGGATCTGCCCGTGCTCAAGCAGAACAACGCGATCCTCGCCTTTGCGAAGGATGACGCGGTGATCAAGCCGGAGCATGACTGCATCCGCTGCGGCCGCTGCGTGGCGGCCTGCCCGATGAGCCTGATGCCGACCCGCATCGTGGACGCCGTCAAGATGCGCGACGTTGCAACGCTGCAGCGCGTGGGCGTCACGGTCTGCATGGAATGCGGCAGCTGCGCCTTTGCCTGCCCGGCGGGCAAACCCCTGGTGCAGCATATGCGCCTTGCCAAGGCAATCCTGAGAGAGGAGGCGAGCAAGTAATGGTCAACGGAAAGAAACTCTACGTCAGCGCGTCCCCGCATCTGCGCTCCACGGTGACGACCCGGCGCATCATGCTGGACGTGATCCTTGCGCTTGTGCCCGCGCTCATCGCCTCCGCGGTGCTCTTCGGGCCGCGCACGCTGATGGTGACCGCGGTCTCCGTGGCAACGGCGATCCTCTCGGAGTTCGCCGCGCGCAAGATTATGAAGCGCAACATGACCATCGGCGATCTGAGCGCGATCGTGACGGGCATGCTGGTCGCTTTCAACCTCCCCGCGACGATCCCGCTGTGGATCGCCGCAGTCGGCAGCTTTTTCGCCATCGTCGTCGTCAAGCAGTTCTTCGGCGGCATCGGCCAGAACTTCGCAAATCCCGCGATCGTGGCGCGCATCGTGCTGCTGCTTTCCTTCGGCGCGCAGATGACCAACTGGGTCGAGCCGTTTTCGTGGAAAACGACGCCCGTTACCGGCGCGACGCCTCTTGCGCAGCTGGCGGCCGGCGAAACGCCGTCGGCGTCCCTGCTGCAGATGTTCCTCGGCGAGCACGGCGGCTGCCTGGGCGAGACCTGCGCGGCGGCGCTCCTGCTCGGCGGTCTGTATCTTCTGATGCGCCGCGTGATCTCCCCGATCATTCCCTGCTCCTATATCGGCACGGTCGCGGTGCTGATGCTGATCAAAGGGCACGGCGATCTGCAGTTCGTTGCCTATGAGCTGCTCAGCGGCGGCCTGCTGCTCGGCGCGATCTTCATGGCGACGGATTATTCCACCAGCCCGCTCAATTCGAAAGCGCGGCTGATCTTCGGCATCGGCTGCGGCCTGCTGACCTGCCTGATGCGGCTGTTCGCATCGATGGCGGAAGGCGTCTCCTTCGCGATTCTGATCATGAATCTGCTCGTGCCCTATCTTGAGCGCATGACCGCGCCCAAGCCCTTCGGCACGCCCAAAAAGGAGAAAAAAGAGAAGAAGGAGGCGGCGCAGGCATGACGAAATATAAAGAGTATTTTGCGCCGACCGTGGTGCTGTTCCTGGTCTGCCTGATCGCGGCCTTCCTGCTCGGCCTGACCAATCAGGTCACCGAACCGCGCATCGACCAGATCCAGTATGAGAACGAAGTTGCCGCCCGCAAGGTGGTCTTCGCCGCGGCGGAAAGCTTCGGTGAAGCGGCGGAGAGCCAGACCGAGGGCGTCAAGACGGTCGTGCCCGCGCTGGACGCCGACGGCAACGTGATCGGCTGTGTCGTCACGGCCGTGACCAAGGGCTACGGCGGCGACATCACCGTGATGACCGGCGTGGACGCCGAAGGCGCCGTGACCGGCGTGAGCATCCTCGATATGAGCGAAACCGCGGGCCTTGGCGCGAATGCCAAGAAAGCGTCGTTCCGCGAGCAGTTCATCGGCAAGATCGCCGGCGTGACGGTCTCCAAGGATCAGCCCGGCGAAAACGCCATTGACGCGCTGACCGGCGCCACGATCACGTCCAGAGCGGTCACGCGCGCGGTCAACGCATCCATTGAAGCGGCGGGAGGTGTGCAGAATGGCTGAGAAAAAAGTATCCCTCGGAAAAGAATTCACCAAGGGATTGATTAAAGAGAATCCCGTGCTGCGCCTGGTGCTCGGCACCTGCCCGACCCTGGCGGTCTCCACGAGCATCGTCAACGCGCTGGGCATGGGCGTTTCCGCGATGATCGTGCTGATCTGCTCGAACATCGTGATCTCACTCCTGCGCAAGATCATTCCCTCGAAGGTGCGTATTCCCGTTTACATCGTGATCATCGCGTCCTTCGTGACGATCGTGCAGATGCTCGTGAAGGCCTTTGTGCCCGCCCTGGATGCCGCGCTCGGCGTCTATCTGCCGCTGATCGTCGTCAACTGCATCATTCTCGGCCGCGCCGAAGCCTTTGCGGGCAAGCATGCCGTGATCGCCTCCGCGGTGGACGGCGTCGGCATGGGCGTCGGCTTCACGCTCGCGCTCTGCTGCATGGCGGCGATCCGCGAGGTGCTGGGCGCCGGCACCTTCCTGGCCGGCGCGCAGGATCTGCTCGTGCTCTTCGGCGACAATGTGCTGGGCGGCTTCAACGGCTTCACGCTGATCAAAGAAGGCAGCGCGCTGAGCCCGATGACCGTGTTCATTCTCGCCCCCGGCGGCTTCTTCACCTTCGGCCTTCTGATGGCCTGCGCCAACCGCATCGCGGAATCGCGCGGCAAGCCGAAGGCGGAGCTCAAGGGCTGCGAGGCCTGCCCGATGGCGGGCAGCTGCTCGATCCGCGCCGACGGCGGCGCATGTGAGGACGGAAAGGAGGAGGCATCCGCATGACAGCTTATTTTGCGATCCTGTTGACGGCGATCCTGACCGGCAACTTCGTGCTCTGCAAATTCCTCGGCATCTGCCCCTTCCTCGGCGTTTCCAAAAAGCTGAATACCGCGCTGGGCATGTCCGCCGCGGTGGTGTTCGTCATGGCGCTGGCCACCGCCGTGACCTACCCGATCAACAAATACCTGCTGGTCAAAAACGATCTCGAATACCTGCAGACGATCGTCTTCATCCTCGTGATCGCGGCGCTCGTGCAGCTCGTGGAGATCGTGCTGAAAAAATTCATGCCCCCGCTCTATAACGCGCTGGGCATCTACCTGCCGCTGATCACTACGAACTGCGCCGTGCTGGGCGTCGTCATCCTCAACGTGGATGAGGGCTACTTTGCGCAGTCGATGTTCAACAGCGTCGGCGCCGGTCTCGGCTTCATGCTGGCGATGGTGATCTTCTCCGGCGTGCGCAGCCGGCTGGAAAGCTGCGACGTGCCGAAATTCCTGCAGGGTCTGCCGATCGTTCTGATCGCGGCGTCGATCGTCTCGCTGTCCTTCATGGGCTTCACGGGGCTGGTCGAGGGCCTGCTCGGACTGTAAGGAGGTGGCGAGATGAATCCGATTTTACTGGCTGTTCTGATCGTTTCCGTGATCGGCATCCTGGCCGCCGTCGGTCTGACGGTCGCCTCCAAGGTCTTCGCCGTGCCGGTGGATGAAAAGGCGGAGGAGATCCGCGCCTGTCTGCCCGGCGCGAACTGCGGCGCCTGCGGCTTCTCGGGCTGCGACGGCTACGCGGCCGCGCTCTCCAAGGGCGAAACGAAAGAAACCACGCTCTGCGCCCCCGGCGGGCAGGATGTCGCGCAGCAGATCGGCGAGATCACCGGCCTTGCAGTCGGCAATATGACGCCCGTCGCCGCCGTCGTGCTCTGTCAGGGTCACAACGACAACGCCGTGATCAAGCTGGAATATCAGGGCGTGCAGAGCTGCCGCATGGCCGCGCAGATTTTCGGCGGACCGAAGGAATGCATCTACGGCTGCCTGGGCTACGGCGATTGCGTCGCCGCCTGCGACTATGAGGCGATCCATCTTTGCAACGGCATTGCCCGCGTGGATCCGCATCTTTGCCGCGCCTGCCGCAAATGCGTCAAGACCTGCCCGAAGGGGCTGATCGAAATGCTGCCGCTCGAGGGCACGGAGGCCGCGGTCCTCTGCAAGAACCACGACAAGGGCGCCGTCACGCGCAAGGAATGCAAGGCCGGCTGCATCGGCTGCATGAAATGCGTCAAGGCCTGCCCGGAGGAGGCGATCACGATCGACCGCTTCTGCGCGCACGTGGATTATGAAAAATGCGTCGGCTGCGGCGCCTGCCATGAGCAGTGCCCGGTGAGCGCGATCAATCTGATCACGCTTGCAAAGCACGCATAAACAGCACAACAAGAAAAAACATCGCCTGCGGCGAGCGTTTTGCTCGCTGCGGGCGATGCTGTTTTATGGAAAAGGATCAGGAGACCGGCTCCAGCGCATAGATCCATTCGATGCGGTCGCCGTCCTGCACAGTATAGCTGCTGCTGCCGACGTTGGGGTAATCGCCGTTGACGCGATAAAGCCAGCCGGATTTCGGGCCGCAGTCCTTCTCATAGATCTGATGGATGCCCTGCACGTAGTAGGTGTTGTAGCCGGGCGTAAACGCCGCTTCATACTGGATGCCGTCCTTCGCGCAGTATTGGCAGCGGTCGGCGCAGGTGTTTTCTTCGCAGGCGCGGCGCAGCACGGTGTAGGCATCCTCGCCCGGGGTGAAGGTCACCGTCGTAGGCGCAAGGATCTGTCCGCCCGTCGGCACGAAGGCCGCCTTGCCCGGCTTGAGCTTGCCGCCCTGCGTGAGCAGGACGCTGCAGTCGATGGAAACGGTGCAGGTGTGCGCCCGGGCGCGGGTCGTCGCCTTGCCGGCGGCCGTCGGTTCCTCGGCCTCGGTCGGGACGGTCACGGTCGTCGTCGCGGCAGGCCGCGTGGTCGTCGGCCTGACCTTTGCCTTCGTCGTGAAGGGCGTGGTGGTATAGATCCGGCGTGTTGTCACAGCGCGCGTCGTTGCGGCGGTCGTGGCCGGCGCAGTCGTGTGCGGCGCGGTCGTATGCGCAACGGCAGCGTGCGGCGCCGTCGTTGCGGCGACCGTTGTCGCCTGCGTCGCAGCCGTTTGCCGCGCAGCGGCCGTGGCCTTTGCCGGCGCGGCGGACGCAGCGGAGACAGCGTCCGTCGTCGTAGCGTAAAGCAGCTCCGTGATCGAAACGGCGGCGGGCGTCGTCGTCAGCTCGGCCGTTTTCGTTGCGCCGCAGGCCGTGCAGACCAGCAGGCAGAAAAGCAGGAGCAGGGGAAGGATCCGTTTCATACAGCACCTCCGGGCTGCCAGCGCAGCAGTGCGACGAGGCCGCAAAGCTGCGGCGTGAAGCAGAGGAGCGCATAGGCGATCAGCGCAGCAACGCCGGGCGGCGTGAGCGGCGCGATGTAAATGACGGGATTATAACCGGCGGCGGCCAGGCCGCTGAACCGCGCGGCAAGCACGCCCGCGAAGCCGAGCGTGAGCGCGCAAAGCAGCAGTCCGTCCGGCATCCGGAAGTGAAAGCGGGCATAGCTGCGCCGTCCGCGCAGGCCGAAGCCGCGCGCGCGCATGACGTCCGCTGTGTCCACGGCGTGCTCGAGCGTATAGCTGACCGTGCCGGAAAGCGCCGCAGCGGCGCTGCGCAGGCGGGAACGCTTCGTGTCATCGCCGAGCGCCCGGTTGGCGTCCGACGCCGCGCGCAGACGCGCCCGTAAAAGCGGCAGGAACCGCAGGATCATCAGCAGAAGCAGCGACAGCTGCGGAAAGCCCTTGCCGAGCACGCAGAAAAAGCGGTCTTCGGTCACGACCAGTGAAAAGCAGCGGAACCACAGCAGCATCGTGATCACGACCACGCCCATCACCGCACCGAAGACGATCGCCTCCAGCGTGATGCGGTTGCCGCCGGGCAGGGTAAAGAGCGGCGTCACGCCGTAATGGGCAAAGCCGGTGTTGAAGAGCATCACCGCCGCCTGCAGGGGCAGCAGGGCAAGAATGCGCCTGACGCCCGCCTTGCCCTCCAGCAGCAGGCAGTAGGAGAGCGCGGCCGTCAGCGAGACGGCGAGAAACGCCGGATGCAGAAACAGCAGGCCCAGCACGACGACGGCGAAAAAATAAACAAGATTGACTGCCGGATGGCAGCGTAAAAAAGCGGTTTTCATAGCTTATCTGGAAAACAAACCGGCAAAAAAGGCGAACACACCGCGGAACCACGCGATGATCCGCTGCCACAGGGTCGGGGCGGGAGGATCGGGTTCCTCCGGCTCCTCCGGCGTCTCCGGCGCCGCGGGATCACCGACGGTAACGGCGAAAACGTAACCGCTGTCATTCTTATAGAACAGCGTCCCGTCATCACCGGGCGCGACGGGGCTCAGGCAGTAGTTTCGCGCGCCCTCCGGCGGCGTAAACAGCGTGACAGCCGCGTCGGCGGCGTCCGGTCCGTCCGTGACCAGATACAGTGCGCCCGGCGGCGTGTTGCAGGTGAAATAGACGTTCGCTTTGCCATCTCCCTGCGCAAGCGCCAGCGGCGCGCAGGCGGGGTAGCCCGGCGTTTCAACGGTACGCAGCAGCGCAAAACGCGCAATGTCGATCACGGCAAGCACGCCGCCGAAGCCGCTTGCCTGCACGCCGAGATACAGCTTGCCGTCCGCAAGCGCGGGTGTTGCCGTCGAGGCACCGCCGAGCTCCAGCGTCTGCGCCTGATAAAACGTCCCGCTCCGGGTCAGTTCCACCTTGTAAAGCAGACCTGCCTTGGTCGGGAAATAGAGCGTGTGCGCATCGAGCGCGGGCGTGCAGCGCACGTTGCCGGAAACGGTCAGGCTGTCCAGCAGCTGACCGGTCGCCGCATCGCGGCATTCGAAGCGGCCTTTGCCGTCCGCAAGGCCCGTCCCGGTATCGCCGCCGAAATAGACGCGGCCGTTTTCGACTGCCGCGCCGCTGCCGTAGAAGCCGCCGACGCGGGTGACGGACCAGCGCAGCGCGCCGGTCGCGGCATCCAGACAGACAAAATCCGCGTCCTCCGCCACGTCGTTCCAAAAGCCGGTGTAGACGCAGCCCGCCGCATAGACGATCTCTGTCACGGGCTGACCGCCATGCGGGGCGACCGCCGTCCAGAGGGGCGCGAGCGTCTGCGCGTCAAAGGCCTGCACGGTGCCGTCCTCCAGCGGGCAGAAAACAGTTCCGTCCGCGATGCAGACCGGTTTCGTGGCATAGCCGTTGTCTGCCGCCGTGGCGGCGGTTTGCAGGATGCTGCCGTCCGCAGCGTCCAGTTTATAAAGCGTCGTTTTGCTTGTAATATAGATGCAGCCGTCCGCATAGGCCGGCACGCTGGGCGCGTCCGCATAGCTTTTGCCCAGCTGCAGCGACCAGCGCAGAATGGTGTGCGCGGGATCCGTCGGCGTATCCGGCGCGGCTGCGCCCGCCGTCAGGCTGCCCGTGCAGAGCAGGCAGCAGGCGGCAAGCAGCAGCGCAAGCAGGTTTCTCTTCATTTTCATCTGGTAAACAGCGCGGTGATGTAATCGATCACCATGCGGAAGAAGTCAACGACCTTTGCGACAGCTTCTCTGACAGCGATCAGCGCGCGCTGCAGGAAGGAGAGCGAATCGTCGGCTTTCCACTGCGCCGTGTAGGTCACGTCGTGCTCCGGCATCACGTCGTCGAGCTCCGGCTCCCAGCCGTCAAAGACGTAGCCCTCGCGGGTCGGATCCTCGAGGACATAGAGTTCATCACCCGCTTCGCAATCCGTCGAGATCAACTGCACGTCGTCATAGAAAAAGCCGCCGTTCGCGTCGAAGATCAGTTCATAGGAGGGGTTGCTGACGTTGAGCACGACGCCGACCGGGATGACGGGCGTTTTGTCTGATTCGCCGCAGACGAACAGGTAATAGCTTCTGCGCTCCGTGAAGTTAAGCGTAGCGGTCCCGTTTTCGTCCAGCGTGGCGATCTTGGTCAGCGTGCCGTCCTCGCTGTTCATCACGCAGACGTCCGCACCGGCGAGGGGCGCAGTGTTTTCGTCAATGACTTGTGCGTCGGAGCAGCCGTAATACACCACGCTGTAGCCGGAAGCGCTGATCGTGACGTCCGTGCCGGGCAGCACGTCGGTTTCACTGAGCGTGACGGCCGGAAGCAGATCGGCATAATAGGTCGTATCCTGATATTTGAACAGATGCAGCGTGTCGAGATCCTCCAGAACGGCGGTGTCAGCGGAATAGCCGGTGTAGCCCCAGCCGGTCATCACGTCGTCGTGCGGCACGGCGCCGTTAACGACGAAACCGAGCGCGGCGGTCTTCACGCCGAAGACGCAGGAAAGCGCGCCGTTGCTGAAAATGAGATAATCCGCAGCGGTCTCCGCTGTAAATTCCTCGCCGTAGTACTCGACGTGGGCGGCGACGAGCGCGTCAAGCACCGTCGGGCCGTCGACCGGCTGCTGGTTGTGGTCGACCGCTGCCGGCGCGTAGCCGTAGTCCTCGGCGAGGCCGTCCTGCACGAAGAGCATCGGGAGCTGGATGATCTCTTCACCGCCGGTGAAGCTGAAGTCAACGAAAATGGCCTGTGCGTCGTCCGCGTCGCCCGCGGCGAACGCAAGGGGGGCGGCGCAGAGCAGCAAGCTCAGCGCGAGCAGGATGGAAAGCGTTTTTCGGAGTGTGGGTTTCATGTGGGGACTTCCTTTCTGAATATAAAAAATCACGTGCCTTCCGGTCGGAATGGCACGCACAAAACATAGCCCGCAGAAATTGCTTCTGCGAAACCGCATGGCTGTGACCTGCCCTTCCGATCGCCCAAAGGTGGTGTATCACTGCGTCGGTCAGGCATTCCGGCTGTTACGGCAATGGCTGTTGCGGCGGAATTGCACCGCGCTTTCCCTGAAAGGACGCAATCGTATGTTAGCATAAAAAGGCGCAGATGTCAACAGGAAACGCCCGGCGCGGGCGCCTCGTCTGCGGTTTCGGTCAGTTGAGATGTTCCAGATGCCGCTTGATCGCGGCGAACGACTCGTCGCTCAGGTTGTGCTCGATCTTGCAGGCGTCCTGCGCAGCGATCCCGGGATCTACGCCGAGATGCACGAGCGCATCGGTCAGCACCGTGTGACGCTCATAGATCTTTTCGGCGATCTCCCGTCCGCTGTCCGTCAGCGTGATGTGGCCGTCGTCACCCATGCGGATATAGCCGCCGGTGCGCAGCAGGCTCATGGCGCGGCTGACGCTTGGCTTTGAGAACTCCATATAGTCGCAGATATCGATGGAGCGCACAAAGTCGCGCGTGTTGGAGAGGATCAGGATCGTTTCCAGATACATCTCTCCGGATTCTTGCAGCTTCACGAAATGAACTCCTTTCGGTTATTTAATCTATATTACCATATTTTAAGCAACATTTCAAGTGCTGAACAAGAAAAAAGAAAGCGGAAACGGCAGACGGTTTCGGAAGAAGCCACAAAAGCGCCGCGGAAAATGAAGAAAAATTATTGAATTTATATCAATCCTATGCTATAATTCTTTTAAGTGTTGACTGCCCGCTTCAAAGGCGGGCGGAGAAGGAGCGTGTAAAAGATGAAACGACTGATCAGTCTGCTGCTCAGCGCGTCGATGCTGGTGACGGGTGCAGCCGTCTCGGCGTTTGCGCAGACCGGCGCCTGCAGCTGCGGCCACGATCCCGTGATCGTGCTGCCCGGCATCAATCATTCCCCCACCTATCTTTACGATGAGAATAACGAACCGGTGCTGGATAAAAACGGCGATCAGGTCGGCGGTACGCTGCTGATCCTCGAAACGGATCAGCTGCTCAAGAAGTGCCTGCCCAAGCTGATCATCCGCCTGCTCGCCACGATCGCGGTGCAGTATCCCGTCGGCCTGGAATCCGCCGCATACGAAGCGGCCTGCAGCGCCTTCCGGCTGCAGCATTGCGATGAGGACGGCGTGCACGTGGAGAATCTGCAGACCAAGCGCTGGAACCATCCGCTCTCCGGCATGACGGAGGACGAGCTGGACTGGGTCTACCGCATGGTGCCCATGAAGCCGCTCGTGGATGAGATCGGCGCGGATCATACCTATTTCTTCACCTTCAATCTGGTCGGCAATCCCATGGATTCCGCCGCGGATCTGGACGCCTATATCGACATGGTCCGCGCGCAGACCGGTCACGACAAGGTCGTGCTCCTGCCCGTGAGCCTGGGCGGCACGATCCTGACAGCGTATCTGGACGCCTACGGGCACGACAAGGTTTCGCAGATCTGCAACGCGGTGGCCTGCCTGGACGGCACGGACATCATTGCGGACATGATGGAGCGCAAGTGGAACCTTGCGGACGAATTCTTATATCATGAATTCATTGCGCAGATCTTCCTCGATGAAAACGGCGACGCGAGCCTCGGCTATCTGATCAACAGCCTGCTCCATATCCTGCCGCGCAAGGGCGTGGACGCGATCCTGACCGGCGCCTGGAGCGGCATTCTTGATACGATGATCCTGAACTGCCCGCAGTTCTGGGCGATGCTGCCCTCCGCGCGCTATGAGGCGCTGGCCGCGCGCTATCTGGACGATCAGCCGGTGCTCAGGGCAAAGACCGACCGCTTCCAGCAGGCGCGGCTGAATCTGAAGCAGAATATTCAGGCTGCGGCAGAGGACGGCGTGCGGATCAACTTCATTGCAGGCGCGAACCTCGATTTCGGTGCGCAGATGTATTCCTACTTCGGGATCGTGGAATCCGCGAAGAAGGTCAATTCCGACGGCATCATCAATCTTTCTTCCACCACGCTCGGCGCGACGGGTGTTCCCGGCGGCGAGATGCTCCCGCCGGGCTATACGCAGAAATACACGAATCCCGATGATCCCGATTACAGCTATCTTTCCCCCGACTGGAAAGTCGACGCCTCCACGGCGGTCCTGCCGGACAACACCTGGATCTTCCTCAATCAGCATCACGAGGTCGGCAACAACGATTACGTGCTCAATCTTGCCAAGGTGCTGATCCTCGGCGAGGTGGAGGACGTGCACAGCGATCCGGACAATTATCCGCAGTTCAACAACGGCTGCACCACCAAGTATCTGCGCCGCTGGCGCATTCCGGATGCCGAAGCGCTCCTTGAGGA
>JAFWCS010000068.1 GCA_017534365.1 Clostridia bacterium
CGCAGGATCCTCTCCGAAAACGCGAAGCGCGTCTATGGATTTGAATCATTGTAAAAGAACGCCGCCGGCGGTTCCGATCGGAGCTGCCGGCGGCATGTTATATGCTTGCAATGCTGTTGTTTATCTGAAGCGGCGCGCGAGGCCGGCCGCGGCGCAGGAGAACGCCAGCAGCGCGGCGAGCAGAACGGCGATGAGTCGATTCATGCGTTTCATAGTAAAGCCTCGTTTTATCGTGGATTGTCGGAAGTCCGCGGCGTTCAGCCGGCCGTGTTTTCGTTTGCGGCCGCCGTCTGCGCGTTTGTTTCACGCACGTAGGCATAGACCGGCTCGAGCCGCGATTTGGTCAGCGGGAAGAGCACGTAGAGCAGGAAGATCAGCGTATAGGTCACGGCGGGGATCAGCGTGCAGACCTTGAGGATGCCCTCGCTCACGCCGACAACGTAGCCCGCCTCGGCCATTGCCTTGGTGTAGCCGACCTTCTCGAGGAGCTTGAGCCCGCCGAAATCCGCGGCGGTCTGGCCGAGCTTGCGGCAGAAGGTGTAGACCGCGTAGATCGCACTCTCGTTTTTGATGTGCGTCTTGTATTCCTGATAGTCGATCACGTCCGCGACGACCGCCCAGTTCGTGATGGAGACGAAGGAATAGCCGAAGCCGATGACGAACAGCAAGGCAATATAGAGCCAGGACTGATCGCGCGCGGGCTTGAGCGCGAAGGTCGCGATCGCCGCGAGCGCGGAGAAGAAAGCGCCGAACGCGCTGAGCTCCTTCTTGCCGAATTTCTTCACGAGCTTGGGCACGAAGGGGATCATGATCGCCATGGGCAGATACTGCGCGATCGTGCCGAGCACGGAGAGGCTGGTATTCTCAAAATAATTCTTATAAAGATACTGGTTCAGCGAGGCGAACTGCAGCTGGCCGCTGATCAGAATGCCCGTGAGCGCAAGGATGATGAAGGGCTTGCTCTTGAACATCGCGCCGTAGATCTCGCGGATGTTGATCTTCGGCTCGGCCTCCGAGGGCACGCGCTCCTTCGTCGTCTTGTAGCAGGCAAGATAGAAGACGATGGCCAGCACCGCCATGGCGACCGCGAAGCCGAACATGCCGCCCGCGCTCGCTTCGTTGTGGGTCGTGCCGTCCGCGTTCGGGACCTTGGTATAGATCAGGAACGGCGCGAGCAGCAGGGGGGCCGCGCCGCCGATGCCGCCGCCGATCGTGCGGAAAGTCGAGAGCAGCGTGCGCCCGTCCGGATCATCCGTGATCACGGAGGCCAGCGAGCCGAAGGGCACGTTCATGCCCGTATACAGCATGCCGAACGCAATGTAAGTGACGTAGGCGAAGAGCAGCAGGAGCCATTCCCGGCTCGTGAAGCGGCCGACGTTGAAGAAGCAGAGCAGCTGCGAGAGCGCGAGGGGCACGGCAATCCATTTCAGATAGGGGCGGTATTTGCCGTCCTTTGCCGGGCGCTTTTTGGCAACGATCGCGCCCCACATCGGGTCGTTGACCGCATCCCACAGGCGGGTGAAAAGAAAGAGGTTGGCCACCTTGCCCGCCTGAATCTTCAGCACGTCCGTGTAGAAAATTTTCAGGAATGAGGAAACGTAGGTCAGCACGAAGAGATTGCCGGCGTCGCCGAGCATATAGCCCATGCCTTCCTTGATGCCGATTTTGTTCGGGTGCGCCGATTGCGGCAGCTCCCGGCGCGGCTTGATTTTATTTGCCACAGGAATCCCTCCTTAATTCCGTAAGTTTGTCAAGCTGTCCGCAGATATCAATGCGGGCAGGGAAAGAGAATCTCAGGCGGACATTGCTGCATACCTGCGCGTCGCTCCGTGGGAGAACCAGCGGCGAAACAGCGCGCAGATGATCAGCATCAGCGCCGAGACGGCGGCCAGCGCGGCCGGCGCGCCGAGCAATGCTGCGCCGCCGAGCACCGCAAGCACCAGCGTGAGCTGAACGGCAAAGCCGATCAGGAGCGCGGCGAGGACGCTGCCGCTCTGCTTGATGAGCACCGCGTCGCTGATGGCGTTGAATTTCGGGAGCAGAATATTGGCTGTCAGCTGCAGATCGCTCATCAGCAGCAGGTTGACGCCGCAGAAGACGGGCACGAGCACGAGCTCGGCCGGCGGCAGCTGCAGCGCGAAGCCCATCAGCACCGCCGCAAGGAGCGTCGTCGGCAGGCCGATCACGAGGTTCGCGTTGCGTTTGGCGAGATAGACGGTCTTTGCCGGGAGCGGCATGGCGCGCAGCTGGTCGATCCGCTTGCGCTCGAGCGAGAGCGAGACGGCGCAGGTGTTGATGGTCGAGATGCAGAAGCACAGCGCGATCAGCGGGATCGCCACGCGCGCTGCGCTGAATTCAACCCCGACGAGCATCTGTTCGACCGCGTCCCGCTTGAAGAACAGGAGCCCCGCGATCAGCAGCTCCATCACGCAGCCGAGCCCGCAGTTGAGCAGGTAATGCGGCAGGGAGAAAAACTGCCGCAGCTCCTTGATCAGCAGGGCGCTGTGCGGTGTGCGCATGCCGGCCTGCGCGCGGATCTTCGTGCGGTGCCGCGTCGCTTTTTTATCGGTCGACAGGCGCAGGACGCTGCGCGCGGGGCGCAGGCAGATCAGCCCGAAGGGAATGCGCGCCGCCGCCGCGAGCCGCCGCAGACCGGCAACGCTCCCGCCGACCGCCTGACCGTAAAGATCAAACAGCGTCAGATATTTCCGGATCGCGTCGCTCACGCCGGACTGATGATCCGAGAGCACCGTCAGATACCGCTGCATATTGAAGACGACGAGGAAATAGCCGACCAGCAGCGCCAGACTCAGCACGGACTGGATCATTTCGCTCTTTGCGAATTTCGTGTCGAGCAGCGCGAGCAGCCAGCCGAAAAAGCCGGTCACGGCCGCAGCGCAAAGCAGCAGCAGAAACGTGCTCAGCAGCAGCCGCAGCAGCAAAGCGGCGGAGAAGCCCGCCGCGCGGAACCAGACAAGGCCCGCCGGCACCGCCATGAGCAGCGTATAGATCGCTTCGAGCACCAGCAGCACCGCCACGCGGCTGGCAAGGATGCGGATCGGCGGGATCGGCATGCTCAGCAGCAGCTCATTGTCCCGCGCGCGGAACAGCAGGTTTTTTGTGGTAAAAACGCTGCCGATGAAAGCAAAGCAAAACACCAGAATGCCGAGC
>JAFWCS010000069.1 GCA_017534365.1 Clostridia bacterium
ACTGCAGGCGTTTCGGCCTTCTCGTTCGCTGCGGCCATTGATCCGACCGGGTGGCTGCAGCGTCCGTTCGGAATTGTGTTTTTCGAAGGCGAAGCACAGCAGGAGATCAGAATGGCGCTGCGAACCATTTTTCCGTCCAATTCACGCAGCGGAAACTGCGTCTATGCGGAGATCTGTATGGCGCGGAAGTGGATCGAAGAGAATCGCATTCAGACGCCGCTGGACTGTGCGGACCCGCACTGGGGAGATATTCTGCGGTCCGATGCGGCGGACTGGTGTCATCGGTCGTTTGCGTTGCAGTATCACGATTTTCTGATGGAGATCCCGACAAGGATGTTGGAGATCGCAGAAATTGACCGACTATATGAAGGACGATATCCGTCTGAAAAGTTGCGGCTGTTCTATAAATTCTATTATGTGAGTGGAGGCGCGGTAGGATGGATACTACACAAGAATGATTTTGAAAAAAGGTTGGAAGCGTATATGAGCTGTGAATGCTGCCGCGAATGCGGCAAGCCGTTTCAGGCTAAATGGAAGGATGGTGCGGTGGAAACGTGTCAGGCGGATGATCTTTCAATTCTTCATTTTTCCATGAAGGATATTGTGGGATTGAACAAGAAACTGCTTGGGCGATACCAGGAAGAATATTTCTGCATTCGATGCTTGAGTGAGATCCTGGACACCACGCCGCAGGCGCTTTATGAGAAGGCGCACGCATTCAAAGAACAGGGCTGTACTCTGTTTTCGTAAGGAGGTATCGACATGAACTACAAGCGAGCCGCCGAGGAGGAGCTGCGGCAGTATGCCGACGTCCGCGCAAGCCTGATGAATACGCGCGAGCGGATCGCCATGCTGGAGGACGCGATCACATCCATCAAGGCGGCTACCGTGAGCAGCACCCCGGTCATCGGCAGCGGAAATCAGTATGAAAGCCGGCTGCTGGACAACATCGGGGAACGCGACAGACTGAAGGAGCTGTATAAGGTCAACCTGCGGCGAATCAAGCTGATCGAGCGCGGCCTGCAGGCGCTGACCGAAGACGAACGGAAGATCATCAACCGCTTTTTCGTGCAGAATATGGCGTCAGAAGCTGCCGTTGTCACGCTTATGGATGAGACCGGCTATGAGCGTGCGCAGATCTATCGCATCCGCAGCCGGGCGCTGTATCGGTACACGCTCGCGGAATTCGGCCTGCCGGAGCTGTGAAAGATGATACAAACATGAGACAAAAACGCCCGCTAAGCGTGGTACAATGATAGGTGGAAAAGCAGACATTTTCTTTTCTCCTTTCTGAGCCCCGCGGGAATGTGCGCCTGCGGGGCGATCGTTTTGCGGGGGCTATCATGAATCCGGATTATAAGCTGAAAATCGAATACCTCCCGCTTTCCGCCCTGAAACCGTATGAGCGGAATGTCAGGAAGCATGAAAAAGAGGACGTTGTGGCAATCGCCGACAGTATCCGCAAATTCGGCTTCGACGATACCATCGACATCTGGGGCGAGGAAAACGTCATTGTCTGCGGCCACGGCCGATACCTTGCCGCGCAGCAGCTCGGCATGACGGAGGTGCCATGCGTGCGCCTCGATCACCTGACGGACGAAGAACGCCGCGCCTACATGATCGCACATAACCGCACGGCAGAGCTTTCCAGATGGGACGCGAAGAACCTGAAGCTGGAAATGCAGTCGTTTGCGCCGAAGATCTCGCTGCCGTCGTTTCAGTTTAAGCTGAATCATCAGGGAAAAGCCGTTGCGGAGCAGCAGCACGCGCAGAACAGAGAAGAAACGCAGACGGCAAAGGAAAACATTCTGAACCTTGCCCGGGCGCAATATGACGGCGTTGGCCCCTATGATATCCCGGAGATCCTGCCGGTGCATCAGTTGCCGGAGATCCGGGAATGGATCGGCTTTAATTATGTGCTCAGCGACAAATCGACGCCGGCAGAGAAAGCGCACAAAGGTGTGCATTTCTTCATCGACGATTATCAGTTCGAGCGGCTCTGGAACGCGCCGGACAACTATATGGAGAAGCTTGCGCAATACGGCTGCGTGCTGAGCCCGGATTTTTCGCCCTATGGTGATATGCCGCTGGCAACCCAGATCTATAATCACTACCGGAAACATTGGGTTGCCGCCTATATGCAAGATTACGGTATTACTGTTGTGCCGACCATCCGTGCAAGCACGGATCCGCGCAGTTTTGCCTGGTATTTAGACGGCGAACCGCATCACAGCATTGTCGCGATCAGCACAATGTGGGTGAAAGAAGGCACCGATATTTTCAGTGTCTTTGAGCGTGAATATCAGACGATGATGGATACGCTGCACCCGCAAAAGCTCCTGATTTACGGCGATATCCCAAGCAATGTGCAGTTTCCGGAGATTGAACGCATTCCGAAATTTACAGAAAAGAGATGGAACAAATGACGAAAGAAGCATTCAGACGCTGTTACGAATACGTCAACGCCATATATTCCGGCGATTATATTCTCTTCAAGATCAGCCGCAGGCGCTGGGAGCTGTATCATATTCCGACGGAGGAAACGGTCGTGTTCCGCAGCTTTGACGATTTTGCAACT
>JAFWCS010000070.1 GCA_017534365.1 Clostridia bacterium
CCGACCCAGCCGGGCAGCACCGGCTGACGGCCGAGGAAGGCCGTTTCCTTCTCGAGCAGCGCCGGGAAGCTCTCTGCCGCTTCGATGCGGATCTCGCGCGGGATCTCCCAGAACTGCAGCTCATGATACGACGGATGCCGGAAATCGAAATCGGCATAGGCCGAGGCGTCGGCATGCAGATAATAGCGCCGGCTTGAAACAAAGGTCGGCTGCGGATAGTTGGTGTTGTAGTAATCCCCGCCGGCTTTGTTTTCCACGTCCGACCGCCAGGTCACGTAGGTGGATTTGTCGCGCCCGACGCCGGGCTCCGAAGTCCAGAGCGGGAAGTGCCGGCCGCGCAGATCAAAATAGGACATTTGCTCGCCGCAGCCGTAGCAATGCTCCGCTTCGTCTGCGCATACGCGCAGCCAGAAGCGATTGATCGTCGGATCCGGCGCTGAGAAGCGCAGCGTGCAGCATTCCCCCTGCAGGCGCAGCTCCATTTGCAGCGCTTCACCGAACTGCGCCGTGCAGCCGTCCGCCGTCGGCGTCACCGCCGTCAATTGCAGCGGGATGCGCGCCGTGACGTAATCTTCGATCCGGTAGTTGCCGCGGTACATTTCCACGGTCTCTTCGCCGCGGCCGACGTAAACAGCCGGCGCCGCGTTGTCAAACGCAAGCAGCGGCGCGCCGCGGAGCGTGAGCGCCAGGCTGTCCGCTGTCAGATGCAGTTGCATTGAAATCTCCCCCGTTCTTTTATTCATACAGCCTGCCGAGCGCCGCAACGTCGGCGTCGGTCAGCGTGTCGTTCAGGATCAGCAGATCGTCCATGCGGAAGATCAGCCCGCGCGAACGGTTAAAAGTCATGCAGTCGTCGTCACCAATCACGAATCTGCCGCCATTCGGCAGGCTCTCCGCATAGGACGGAGCGATCCGGTCGGTATGCGCCCGCTGAAAATTCAGATAACAGACGGTCTCGCCGCTCCGCGTATCAAACGAAAGCGCAACGTGAATCCAGCCGCTGTAGCGATCCGCGCCGAAGGCGGTGACGGTATCCGTGTCGTCGTCGCCGCAGCCATACTGCACCATGATCGAATGGTTGCGCAGCAGCACGTTGAAGCCCTTTGCCTGATGCTGCCCGCGCGCGGGACTTTTGTTGCCGAGCAGGCAGATCTGTTCGGGCAGATCGGCATCCGCAAGCACCCAGAACAGAACGGAAAAGCCGGGCCGCAGCCGCAGGCCCTCGACCTCCAGCGCGCCGGTCGCGCCGAATTCCGCCGCCTCGCCGCGCACACCGTTGGTATAGAACTTGACCGCGCCGTGCTCCCGCAGCGCACAGTTGCCCGCCGCATCGGTCAGCGTGTCGTCGCATTGCAGGCAAAGCTGCACACGCTCGCCGAACAGCCTGCCGAGCCCGTCCGGGGCGTCATAAGCGACCGCGGCCTTCTGCGCCGGATGCGGTGCGGGCGCCGGCAGCCGATAGGTCAGCGCCGGATCGGCAAAAATACCGGGCGGCACCTGCGAGGTGTAGCCGCCGGGCGTATAATCCGGCACCGGAAGGCCGAGCGCGTAGAGTACAAGCGCCGAGATATCCTTCGTTTCCGCAAAGGCGATCTCACCCGGGCAGACGTCTCTGCCCGCAGCGGCAAAATAGATGTATTTCTCCGTATCCGCCCAGCCGCCGTGGCCATGGTTGACGCCGCCGTGATCCGCGAGGCAGATAAAGAGCGTGTCTTCCGCGATTCCCTCCTGTACGTAAGCGTCATAGATCTGACCGACCAGCGCGTCGATCTCACGGATCTTTTCCAGATGGCCGGGCGTGCCGTAGCCGAAATGGTGGCCGGCGCCGTCCACTTCGTCCAGCTGAACGAAGAGAAACGTCGGCTTTTTCGGGATGCAATCGAGGATCTCCGCCGTGACAAGCGCATCGTTGTCCGCGGTGCGTTTGTCCACGCCGATCCCGTCCTCCACAACGCCGATATTGATCGGCTCCCAGTTGACCACTGAGGCGAGGCAGGCTTCCGGCATCGCCTCGCGGATACGGCGGAACAGCGAGGGCAGCGCGTCATTCCAATACGGATGGCAGGAAATGTAGCCGTTGGTCAGATTGTGCACCGCAGGCTCCGCCCCCAGCAGCATGCCGCCCCAATTTTCCGCGCTGATGGTCGGATCCATGCTCAGGGCCTGATACGTGACCGCGCCGTTTGCAAAAATACGGTCCAGCTGCGGCGTTTCCGCCTGCCAGTTAAAATTGCCCATGCCGTCGATGCCGATCACGGCAACATAAGAATAAGGTTTCATCGCGTTCTCCTGTTCAATAATTCAAGTTTCGTTCCGCCGACGCAGATGCCGGCGGATCGTCCCGGTCGGGAAGTCAAAGGGCGGCAGACTCAGCACCAGCAGGATCGGGATCGACAGCGCCAGAAAGGCCCAGCGGCCGGGCGCCGTTTGCGCCAGCAGCGCGCCGACGCCGCAGGCCTGCAGCACATAAAGCACCGGCATATGCCAGAAATAGACGCCGAAGGTGCGCGCGCCGCAGGCGGTGAGCACCGGCAGCTTCCGGCCGGGCATCAGGCAAAGCAGCGCGAAGGCCAGCAGCAGCGCGCCGGCCATGCAGGCAAGGCGCAGCAGCGGTCCGAAGGGCTGCAGCGCGGGCTTGAGGATCGCGTAGGCATTCCGCCCGGAAAAGAGCGTGCGCACGGTGTTGACGCCGTCATAACACAGCGCCGTCAGCACGCCCCAGCCGATCAGCAGCGCGGCGGCCGGCAGCTTGAGCCATGCGCGGGACGTCAGAGCACACAGCTTCTCCCGGTCGATCATCGTGCCGAGCAGAAACAGCGGGAAGAAAGCAACCACCCGCGTCAGCGCCAGAAAATCGCCGAATGCGGCCGTGTAGCCGATCGCGAGGGACGTCAGCACAGTCAGCGGCAGCAGCGCGCGCCGGTTGAACCCGCGCAGCAGCGCCATCACCAGCTGATAAAACCCCATTGCATACATATACCACGGCGCGCCGGATTCCCGCAGCACATCGACGCCGGTATCGCCGAAGAGCGGGATGCGCACCAGAAACATGACTGTGCGCATCAGAAGGCCGATCGAGAAAAACTGCAGCGCCTTTTCCCAGGCGCGGCCCTCCTTATAGAACAGACCGGAGAGAAAAAGAAACGCCGGCATGTGGAAGCCGTAGATCCAGAGGGAGACAC
>JAFWCS010000071.1 GCA_017534365.1 Clostridia bacterium
AGGCTGGACCCCTGACGTGCCCGCGGTGATGCCCGCCAGAGATTTGGTGATTACGGCTGTCTTTGAGGTCAAACCGTCCGACCCGGATGATCCGGCGCTGACGCCGACCGTCTCCATTCAGAATTACAGAGCAAACCGCAGCGAGGCATATAAGACTACGATCACCTTCACCGCAGTTGTGACCGACGCTCCCGCCGACGCGCAGGTGCATTGGTTTGTCGACGGCAAGGATACGGGAGTGACCGGCGAAAAATACACGAATAGCCAGGCGACGGCATCCTATTCCGTGCAGGCGAAGCTCATGCAGAGCGATACGATCCTTGCAGAAAGCAAGACCGAAAAAGTCGAGATCAATTCCGGCCTTTCTGCTCGTCTGATCGCCATCTTCCGTCAGTTGTTCAGCCGTCTCCCCGTCATTTCGCAGGCAATGAAAGAAACCTTCTGATCAGAACAAGAGCAGCAACCGCTTAGCGCAAGCCGGGCGGCTGCTGCGTTGCCTGATTATTATCGGTTCCGAGGAGAGAACGGAATAATGCCGGTATAATTCGAATTTGTAATATAATGTTTAAAAATCCATGATATAATAATTATTTAGAAAGTCTGAAAAGAGGAGGCGGTCCGATGGCGGAACTGAATACGCAGCAGTTATCCGAACTTGTGCGCAAGCTGCAGTCCGGCGACGGCGCGGCATTTAACGAGATCTACGAAGCAACGCGGCAGCCCGCTTACTTCACTGCGCTGAAAATCGCCAAGAACGAGCAGGACGCCGAGGATATCCTGCAGGAGGCCTATATCCAGCTGCTGGATAAAATCAATACGCTGGAGAATCCGGACACCTTCATTGCTTGGTTCAACCGGATTGTCGCGAACAAAGCGAAGGATTTCCTCAAGAAAAAGAATCCGCTGCTCTTCAAGGACGCTGAAGCGGAGCAGTTTTATACCGAAGAACAGGAAGACGACGACCGAGACTTCATCCCCGAGGACAGCATGGACAAAACCGAGCTGCGGCGGGAAATGATGAGGATCATTGACGGGCTGAACGACGATCAGCGCGCTTGTATCTTGCTCTATTATTACGACGAGATGCCGGTGAAAGAGATTGCGGCCTCCCTTGATGTCAGCGAAAGCGCAGTCAAGAGTCGCCTCTTCCATGCGCGCAAGGAGATCAAGGCGCAGGTCGAAGCCCTTGCGAAGCAGAACAAAGCGCTCTTCGGTGTGGCACCGATGCCGCTGGTCATCTGGGCGCTCAAATCTGCAGGCGCGGCCGCAGCCGCATCTTCCGCAGCCAGCGGCGCTGCAGCGGCGACCCTCGCGGCTGTTACCGCAACGGCAGGCGGTGCAGCGGCGGCAACAGCAACAGGCACAGCCGCATCCGCAGGCGCTGCGGCAGCCAAAGCCGTCGGCGCAGGGCTGGCGCAGAAGCTGATCGCCGGCCTCCTCGCCGTGACCCTCATCGGCGGCGGCACGATCGCAGGCACAAAATTGGTGCAGCGTCACCGCGACGATCCTGCGGATGCGACTGCTGCGCAATCCGTCACAACCGAGGGACAAACGAAGCCGGTTTTGTCCGTGTTGACGCCGGAGAATGTACGTGAAACCGTGACGGTACCAGATGATCGAAACGTGCAGGCGGATGTGCAGTTGGAAACGCTGCGGTATGGCGTTCGGGCTCTGCTGCCGAACTTTGCGGAACGCACGCAGGGCGGCGTGCAGCAAAGGAATGGCGCGTCTGCGCTGGATCGGCAATCGTTTCGCGCAACATATCAGGAGATGCTGCCGTATGCAAAACAGAATATCACGACCTATTCAGCTCAAACGGATGAAATCCGGAACGGAATCAATCGTGAACGGGTGGCACAGGGCTTGCCCGCCCTTGTTGATGATTCCGTTTTAACAGAGCAGGCTGCCGTTCGTGCGGAGGAAATTGCATGGTCCGATCGTAATAGCATGACACGCCCGGATGAAACTAGCTATACGACGGTTTTTGATCAAAATGATCTTGTGTCCGGTGCGCGCTACGAAGCACGTGCCTATCATTATGACACACCTGAAGAAGCGGTGCAGGCACTCCTCAAAAACGGCACCGTACTGCAACCGAACGCGGATCGAATCGGTATTGGCGCTGCGGAGGATCCGGAGACAAAACGCATGATTTATGTAGTGCACCTCTATTCTGCCGACGGCGATGCAGAGCAGACGCAATCCGCTGCAGAGGAACGAAGAGATCGCTGGAATTCGTTTGTGGATTCCCAAGTTGCCGGGCAATTTGATGTTGCTGAAACGTTAAACGAATGGAATGAGCGCGGAAGGAACTTGCCTGTAATCGGGCCTCTCTTCGATTATAACTTCCATAATGATTGGCTATTATTGAGTTTTTCTGAATTTATGGAACAGATGACGGACGAACTAAATGCACAGGCGGAACAGATTGAAACGGAGAGAGGGATTCGATGAAACGGTTAAAAAAATGGATAGCTGTTATTTGCACGGCGGCACTGCTGGTTTCCGTGCCGGCAGTGGCAAACGGGTATGAAGAATGCTGGAACGATACAGCCGAAAACCCCACTTTCGTGACGGCAGTTGAGGACCAGCGGGCATTGGCGGCGGATGCACAGGCGTCCTGTCTTTACTATGCCCTGTTGTCAACCGCCGGCAGTTATTGCATTAAAAATGTCGGTTTGGATGCAGAAAAAGCTAATTTCAGTGAACAGGCGCTGATTGAGCTGATGGGTTTGTCGTCGAATTTCGGCGCCGTTTTGTATGATGCGGCGCGATTTGAGTTGGGCAATCATTGCTATATCACAGGCGTTGAGGATCTGTCAAAGCGCGGCGTTGATTATATTAAGAAAAAGGTGAAGGAGAACGGCGCGGTGACTGCGGCAATCTCTTTGCCGGCAGGCGGGCTGGAGAATAAGACGTTTTTTAATGAGAAGACCAAGGCGTTTTATTGCCCGGCAAAAGAATGCGATTCCGCGCTGAACCACGCCGTTTCTATTGTTGGCTGGTCAGATACATTCAGTTATGAGGAATTCAATGAGGACTGGATGCCTGATTTCGGCGGCGCCTGGCTTTGCAAAAACAGCTACGGAACCGATTTCGGCATCGGCGGGTACTTCTGGCTTTCTTATGATCATCCGATCATTTATGCTGCGGCGATCGAAGTTTCTCAAATGAAGACAGTGCGTTGCGTGACGGGCACGGACGCCTTGCCGCGCAGCTTGCGCAGGGTCGGAGGCGTTGGATTTCGTGTAACGGCGCCGCGGTTTTCCGCTGAAATTGAAGTGCTTCTGGACGGAAAAGCTGCAGTGACGGCAATGCGCAATCTGCAGCCCGGCTATGTGTTTCTGCCCTTGGAGCGACCGCTCTGGTGCAGCAATCTGGAAGTTATAATCAACGGTGAAACCGTGCCCTCTCCGTTGCTCAATTGTTATTTTGTTTCCGGCGGATCACCGCTCGCGCCGTCTGCACCGGATCCGGATTTCGCGTGGAATATGACGGTGGAGCAACTGACGTTCAGCACCAAAAGCGGCAAGCCCCGCGCGCACAGCTTCGACGCATGGGATAACCGAATCGAGCATCCTGTAACGCTCAGCGCCGTTGACAATTGGTATTACATCACGCCGAAGGACGGCACAGAGTTTTCGGATCAGATCGAGATCAGAATGGAGACGAGCGATGTGCGCAACGGACAAACGCTGACGCCTATCCCTGCCGCGCAGGCGGATCCGAGCGACAATACGCAGGTGATCCTGCTTCCGGACGGGCGCATCAAGCTCTATCATTACGGTCCGGCGCTTGGCGCTTACGCGACCGGTCTGCAGCTCTCTGTGGACAGCAAAGGCGCGCTGGAGGACGCGGTGAAGGTCATGATTGGCGAGAGCGCTGCGGAGCACGCGCGTGTGACCGTGGAACGCTATGTTGCGGCGCAGGGCGAGGAAAGCGCAGCCTTTTCGCTCGACCATCGCGGAACGCCAGTGACGGCAGCGCCGGAAACGGGCAGCTATTACGCCGTAGTGACGGTCAACGGCTTCTACGCGGATGCGGAGCAATTCAGCGTTGAGATCAACGGGCAACGCTGCACCTTTGATTTTGAGGCGGACGGCAGTACGCTGACGGTCGGCGTTGTGATTGAGATCCCGCCGGTGGAAGCAACCGGGTTTGCCTCGATTGTAATTCCGATGATGCTGTTCATCAACCTGTTTAAAGCCTTCGGCAATGTGATCGCATCCATGCTGTAAGAACGGAGGCACGCAATGAAACGAGGAATGAAAAACGGATGGATCCTGCTCGGCATCGGCCTGCTGGCGGGCATCCTTGTGTTTTGCGGCGTCCGTTTCGGCGTGGCAGCCGACGACGCCACGTTGACGCAGGGCCCGCTGACCTATACGGTTGTCGAAGGCGGCACCGTGACGATCAAAGCCTGTGACAAAGCCGTGACCGGCGCGGTGGAGATCCCGAACGAGATCGACGGCCTGCCCGTGACCGAAATCAGCGCAAGCGCGTTTGCGAATTGCACAAATCTGTCATCGATCACGATTCCGGAGAACGTAACAGAGATTGGGCGTCAAGCGTTTAACAATTGTACAGGCCTGACAAGGATCGATTACAATGCGGTGAACTGTGCGCCATCAAGTACGACGGATTTTAGGGATGCAGGAAAAAACGGCAGCGGAATCACGCTGACGATCGGCAAGGACGTAAAAACGGTTGCGGAAAATCTTTTCTATGGCTATTCAATGAATGTGAAAAAGATCATATTCAATGCGGTCCGATGTGAGAACACAGCTTATTCTTCCGGCGGTTCGACCATGCCG
>JAFWCS010000072.1 GCA_017534365.1 Clostridia bacterium
CCCGACACGGCCCGCAGAACCGCCTACGTGGAGAGCAAGGGTCTGCTGTATATCGGCACCGGCGTTTCCGGCGGCGAAGAAGGCGCGCTCAAGGGGCCGAGCATGATGCCCGGCGGTTCGCCCGCCGCGTGGGAGAGCGTCAAGCCGATCTTTCAGGCGATCTGCGCCAAGGTCGAGGACGGCACGCCCTGCTGCGACTGGGTCGGTGAAAACGGCGCGGGCCACTTCGTCAAGATGGTCCACAACGGCATCGAATACGGCGATATGCAGCTGATCTGCGAAGCTTATCAGCTCATGCGCGATCTGCTGGGCATGCGCGCCGACGAAATGCACGAGGTGTTTGCGAAATGGAACACCGAGGAGCTCGACAGCTATCTGATCGAGATCACCCGCGACATTCTCGCTTATAAAGATACCGACGGCGCCCCGATCGTCGACAAGATCCTTGACACTGCCGGCCAGAAGGGCACCGGCAAATGGACCGGCATTGCGGCGCTCGATGAGGGCGTGCCCCTGACGCTGATCGGCGAAGCGGTGTTTGCCCGCTGCCTGAGCGCCATGAAGGAAGAACGCGTCGGCGCTTCCGCGATCCTGCACGGCCCGCAGCCCGTCTTTGAGGGCGACCGCGCGCAGTTCATCGCCGATATCAAATCCGCGCTCTTTGCCGCGAAGATCGTTTCCTACGCGCAGGGCTATACGCTGATGCGCTCCGCCGCGAAGACCTACGGCTGGAACCTCAATTACGGCGGCATCGCGCTGATGTGGCGCGGCGGCTGCATCATTCGCTCCGTCTTCCTGGGCAAGATCAAGGAAGCGTTTGACAACGACCCGGCGCTGACGAATCTGCTGCTCGATCCCTATTTCAAGGGCGTTGTGGAGCAGGCGCAGGCCGGCTGGCGGCGCGTGTGCGCGGCGGCGCTGACAAACGGCATCCCGCTGCCTGCGATGACCGCGGCGCTGAGCTATTTCGACGGCTATCGCTGCGCAAATCTGCCCGCGAACCTGCTGCAGGCGCAGCGCGATTATTTCGGCGCGCACACCTATGAGCGGCTGGACCATCCGCGCGGCGAATTCTTCCACACCAACTGGACGGGCGAGGGCGGCAGCACCGCCGCGACCCAGTATAATGCATAAGGAGGCAAGCACGATGCTTCTTGAGATGAAAAAAGACTGCGCGTGGGCGATCGTCGTTCCCACGAGCATGGGCGTGCGTATCTGCCCCGCCGAGGGCCAGACCGTCGCTTCGAGCAAGACCTTTACCATGCAGGCCACGAGCGCAGAAACGAACGTGGCGAGCATTTCCTCCTATCTCGGCCTGCCGGTCAAGGTGCTGACCACCTTCGTCAAGGACAGCCAGATCGCCGCCTTCATCAAGCAGGATCTGCGCGCGCGCGGCATGGTCTTTGAGGGCAAGGACGTTGAGAAGGGCGGCCCCTGGGGCTATCGCCATCAGTTCAATATCGCCGACAGCGGCTGCGGCTCCCGCGGCCCGCGTGTCGAGAACGACCGCGCCGGCGAGGTCGGGCGGACGCTGTCCATCGAGGATTTCGAGATCGACCGCATTTTCGGCAAAGAGGGCGTCGGCATCCTGCATCTTTCCGGCCTGATCGCGGCGCTTTCGCCCGAGACGGGCAGGTTCTGCCTGGAGCTTGCGCGCGCGGCGAAAAGATACGGCACGCTGATCTCCTTCGATCTCAACTACCGCGCGACCTTCTGGAAGGGCAGAGAAGCGGAGCTCTCTGCCATCTTCTCCGAAATCGCGGGCGCCGCGGATATCCTGGTCGGCAACGAGGAGGATTTCCAGCTCTGCCTCGGCATTCAGGGCCCGGAGGCAGGCGGCAAGGATCTGGCTGCGAAGATCGACAGCTTCAAAGAAATGATCGGCCGCGTCAAGGTCGCCTATCCGAACGCCAAGGTCTTTGCCACTACGCTGCGGCAGGTGATCAACGCCAATACCCACCTCTGGGGCGCGATTATGCTGGCCGGCGAGGACTGGCAGGCCGTCGAGCCGCGTGAGATCCGTGTGCTGGACCGCATCGGCGGCGGCGACGGCTTCGTCGGCGGCGTGCTTTACGCCGTGGCGAAGGGCTGGGCGCCTGAGAAATGGCTGCAGTTCGGCTGGGCCAGCGGCGCGCTGGCCACGACCTTCCTGACCGATTACGCGCAGCCCGCGGATGAGGATATGATCTGGAGCGTCTGGAGCGGCAACGCCCGCGTCAAGCGCTGAAGTTCATTCAATTGAGAAAAGCCATATGACCCGCCGGCAGGATTTCATGACCCGGTTTATGAAATCCTGTCGGCATAGCTTTTTGTTTGTTTCGCGCCGTCCTGCATATATTGAGTATCGCAGGGGGCGATGGGATGAAACGATTCAGACGGTGCCGGCGCATGCGCCGCAGACTGCCGCGCGCGGGCGGAAGACGGATGCTTCTGGTCTGCGTGCCGGCGCTTTTGCTAATCGCGGTGCTGCTGCTGGATGCGGCGATCCGGCCGTCGATTTACGCGCTTGCGGCGGTGGAGGGGCATAACGCGGCGGTGCGGGTGATCCATGCGGCGGCGGAGGAGGTCATTGCGGCGCGGGCGCAGGCGCTCTCCGGCGCGGTGCATGTGAAGTATGACGAAAACGACCGCGTGACAGGCGTGACAACGGATATCGTGCAGCTGAATCTGCTCAAATCGCAGGTCGCCTCGGCGATCGAAGCCGCCTTTGCCGCCGTGCCGACCGCGACGATGCGCGTGCCGCTCGGGGCCGCGACCCACGTGGCGCTGCTGGCCGGGCGCGGGCCGATGGTGCCGGTGCGCGTCGCCTATGCCGCCACGGTGGAAACCGCGTTCGAAAGCGTATTCACCGCCGCCGGCGTCAACCAGACGCTCCACAGCGTGCTGCTGCACGTCAACGCGCAGGTGACAGTCTTTCTGCCGCGCGGGCAGACGACGCAGGAGATCACCACGGAGTTCTGCGCGGCGCAGACCGTGATCGTCGGCGGCGTGCCGAACGTGAGCGTAAGTAACCGTTGATTTTTTATAAAAATATTGGTATAATAATAAGATATCAAGGAAATAAAAAGGGGCGTTTGTTTTGAAAAAAAAGCAGGCGGCATTGCGCGCGGCAGAGCTGCGCGAGCTGTTGAATTATTACAGCCGGAAATACTACGCGGAGGATGATCCCGTGGTCGAGGACGACGAGTATGACCGTCTGCAGCGGGAGCTCGCGGCGATCGAGGCGGCGTATCCCGAGCTGATCACGCCGGATTCCCCGACCCAGCGCGTGGGCGGCAGCGTGGAGGGCATGTTTTCGCCCGTGACGCACACCGTGCCGCTCGAGAGCCTGCAGGACGCGTTCAGCCTCGACGAAGTGCGGGCGTTTGACGCGCGGGTGCGCGCGATCTTTCCGCAGATCGAATACGCCGTGGAGCCGAAGATCGACGGGCTGTCCGTGGCGCTGGAATATGAAAACGGCGTGTTCGTGCGCGGCTCCACGCGCGGAGACGGCAACGTCGGCGAGGACGTGACGGCGAACCTGCGCACCGTGGCGGCGATCCCGCTGCGGCTGCAGACGCCGGTCGCACAGCTTGAGGTGCGCGGCGAGGTCTATATGCCCAAGCAGGTGTTTGCCGCGCTCGTGCAGTCGCAGGAGGAGAACGGCGAAAAGCCCTTCAAGAATCCGCGCAACGCCGCCGCCGGATCCCTGCGGCAGAAGGATCCGAAGATCACGGCCGGGCGCAAGCTGGATATTTTCGTCTTCAACGTCCAGCGCAGCAGCGAGACCGGCCTGACACAGCATACGCAGTCGATCGACTATCTGCGTTCGCTCGGCTTCAAGACCATTCCGTTCTGTACGCGGTGCGGCAGCGTGGAGGCTGTGATCGAGGAGCTTGCGCGCATCGGCAGCCTGCGCAGCAGCCTGCCCTATGATATCGACGGCGCGGTGATCAAAACGAACGCCTTCGACATGCGCGCAGCGATCGGCAGCACGGCCAAATTCCCGCGCTGGGCACTGGCTTATAAATACCCGCCGGAGGAAAAGGAGACCGAGCTGCTGGATGTCGAAGTCGCCGTCGGGCGCACGGGCGTGCTCACGCCGACGGCCGTGTTTCGCCCGGTGCTGCTCGCGGGCTCCACCGTTGCGCGCGCAACGCTGCACAATCAGGACTATATCGACGAGAAGGGCATCCGCATCGGCGACACCGTGGTGATTCGCAAGGCCGGGGACATCATTCCCGAGGTCATGCGCGTGACGGCGCACGCGGAAGGCAGCGCGCCCTACCGTCTGCCGACAGTCTGCCCTTCCTGCGGGGCGCCGGTTCTGCGGGAAGAGGGGGAGGCTGCGCTGCGCTGCGTCAATCCGGACTGCCCGGCGCAGCTGCTGCGCAATCTGATCCACTTCTGCTCGCGGGACGCGATGGATATCGAGGGGCTGGGCGACGCCGTGCTCGAAAAGCTGACCGCCGCCGGGCTGCTGACCCGGGCGAGCGAGCTCTATACGCTGAAAAAGGCGGATTTCCTTTCCCTGGAAGGGTTCCAGGAGAAGTCTTCCGAAAACCTGCTTGCGGCGATCGAACGCTCAAAGGAGAACGATCTCTCCCGCCTGATCTTCGCGCTGGGCATCCGCCACATCGGGCAGAAGGCCGGCAAGCTGCTCGCCGAGCACTTCGGCAGCATGCAGGCGCTCATGGACGCCGATCTCGACGCGCTCACGGCGATCGAAGGCTTCGGCGCGATCATGGCGCAGAGCGTGGTTGATTTCTTCGCGCTTCCGCAGTCGCGCGCGGAGGTCGCCGCGCTGGCGGCCTGCGGGGTCAACATGCGCTCGCAGAAGGAAACGGTCGATCTGCGCTTCGCCGGCAAGACCTTCGTGCTGACCGGGACGCTTCCGACCTGGTCGCGCGCGGAGGCGTCGGCGCTGATCGAGCAGTACGGCGGCAAGACTGCCTCCTCCGTTTCCAAAAAGACAAGCTACGTCCTCGCCGGCGAGGAGGCCGGGAGCAAGCTGACCAAGGCGCAGAGCCTCGGGATCCCCATTCTGACCGAGGCGGATCTGCGCGCGATGATCGAAACACCGGCGGCGCCGGAAGAATAACTGCATATTATTTGAAAAAGTTCTTGACAATTCCGTATATTGTCCGTATAATATACAAATAAATCTTATTTTCAGAATAAATATTCATTTTGCGGCCCGGCCGTCTGCAAAGGGGAAAACGATATGATCGATCGGAAGGGACAACATTTTTTGAAGCTGCTGGATCTGACGCCTGCAGAGATCGACGGTCTGCTGCAGCTGGCAGCCGAACTGAAAGCACAGAAGAAGGCGGGCGTGCCGCATCGGCTCTGCGAAGGCAAGAGCGTTGCGCTGATCTTTGAAAAGACCAGCACCCGCACGCGCTGCGCCTTTGAGGTGGCGGCGGCCGATCTCGGCATGCATCCGGTCTATCTCGACCCCAAAAGCTCGCAGATCGGCAAAAAAGAGAGCATTGCCGACACCGCGCGCGTGCTCGGCCGGATGTTTGACGGCATCGAATACCGCGGCTTCGGGCAGGAAATTGTTGAAGAGCTGGCAGCCTATGCCGGTGTGCCGGTCTGGAACGGGCTGACGAATGAATTCCATCCGACGCAGATCCTGGCGGATTTTCTGACGATCCGGGAGCATTTCGGCGCGCTCAAGGGCAAAAAGCTCGTCTATATGGGCGACGCGCGCTATAACATGGGCAATTCGCTGATGGTCGGCTGCGCGAAGATGGGCATGCAGTTCGTTGCCTGCGCGCCGAAAAAGTATTTCCCCGACCCGGCGCTGATCGCCGCGTGCGAGGAGATTTGCAAAGAAACCGGCGGCACGCTTGCGTTCATTGAGGATCCGATGGCGGCGACCGGGGGCGCGGACGTGATTTATACCGACGTCTGGGTCTCCATGGGCGAGCCGGATGAAGTCTGGCAGGAACGCATCGACGACCTGCTGCCGTATCGCGTGACCGCGGATCTGATGAACAACGCCGGTCCGCAGTGCCGGTTTATGCACTGCCTGCCTGCGTTCCACGATCTGAAGACCGGCATCGGCCGCGAAATTCATGAGAAATTCGGTCTGGACTGCATGGAGGCGGAGGACGCCGTGTTTGAAGGCCCGCAGTCCATCGTCTTTGACGAGGCCGAGAACCGGATGCATACCATCAAGGCCGTCATGGCGGCGAGCCTGGCGGATTGGGAGAGGTGAGAGCATGGAAAAAGCATATCTTGTGCTGAGCAACGGCGCCGTATTTGAAGGCGCACGCATCGGCGCGGCGGCGGATACCGTCGGCGAGCTGGTGTTCACGACGGGTGTGGTCGGCTATCTGGAGACCCTGACCGACCCGAGCTATGCGGGGCAGATCGTCGTGCAGACCTTCCCGCTGATCGGCAACTACGGTGTGATCGAGGAGGATTTTGAGGGCGTGAGCGCGCTGAACGGCTACGTGGTCGGCGAATGCTGCGCGCATCCCTCGAATTTCCGCAGCCAGTATGATCTGGATACCTATCTGAAAGCCCGCGGCATCCCGGGCATCGCGGGGGTGGATACCCGCGAGATCACGCGCATCATCCGGGAGCAGGGCGTGATGAACGCAGCGATCTGCAGCGCGCCGCCGGCCTCCATGGCGGAGATCGCGGCCTATGCCGTGCGCGGCGCTGTGCCTGCGGTGAGCAGCACGACACAGATGTTCTATCCCGCAAAGGGGGAGGAACGCTTTCACGTGGTGCTGATCGATTACGGCGCGAAGCGCA
The DNA here is from genome assembly GCA_017534365.1 of Clostridia bacterium. GTDB lineage: Bacteria > Bacillota > Clostridia > Oscillospirales > Acutalibacteraceae > CAG-177. The sequence goes on from JAFWCS010000072.1 coordinate 6,751, forward strand.
ACATCATCCGTTCGCTCTGCGCGCGCGGTGCCCGGGTGACGGTCGTGCCGCAGAATACGTCGGCGCAGGAGATCCTTGCCCTCGCGCCGGACGGCGTGATGCTCAGCAACGGGCCGGGCGATCCGGCGGAGAATACCTTCTGCATCGCGCAGATCGCGCAGCTGATCGGCAGGCTCCCGCTTTTCGGCATCTGCCTCGGGCATCAGCTCACGGCGCTGGCCATGGGCGGAAAGACGGTCAAGATGAAATACGGCCACCGCGGCGCGAATCAGCCGGTGACAGCGGTCGGCGGCCATCAGACTTATATCACCAGCCAGAATCACGGCTATGCCGTGGTTGCCGAGAGCGTTGCGGACGTCGCGCGCGAGACCTATCGCAACGCCAACGACGGCACCTGCGAGGGGCTGGTCTATCCCGGCAAGCGCTGCTTCACGGTGCAGTTCCACCCCGAAGCCTGCGCCGGTCCGTGCGACACATCTTTCCTGTTTGATAAATTCTTTGCCATGATGGGAGGGGACGACGATGCCGAAAGATAAAAACATACGCAAAGTGCTCGTGATCGGCTCCGGCCCCATCGTCATCGGTCAGGCGGCGGAGTTTGACTACGCCGGGGCGCAGGCCTGCCGCGTGCTGCGCGCGGAGGGCGTCAACGTGGTGCTCGTCAACTCCAACCCCGCCACGATCATGACGGATAAGCATCTCGCGGATGAGATCTATCTCGAGCCGCTGAATGCAGGCACCGTGCGCCGCATCATCGAGAAGGAGCGGCCGGACGGCCTGCTGGCCGGCCTCGGCGGGCAGACGGGCCTGACGATCGCCATGCAGCTCACGCGCGACGGCACGCTGGAAAAATACGGCGTGCGACTGCTCGGCTCGGATATCGACGCGATCGACAAGGCGGAGGACCGCGAGCTGTTCCGTGACGCGATGCAGGCGATCGGCCAGCCGGTCGTGCCCTCCGATATCGCCAACGACGTGGAAACGGCGCTCGCCGTGGCCGCGCGGATCGGCTATCCCGTGATCGTGCGCCCGGCCTTCACCCTCGGCGGCTCGGGCGGCGGCATTGCCGACACCGAGGCGGAACTGCGCCAGATCGCGAAAACCGGCCTGGATATGTCGCCGATCACGCAGATCCTTGTGGAAAAATGCATCTCCGGCTGGAAGGAGATCGAATTTGAAACCATGCGCGACGCCGTCGGCAACGTCATTGCCGTGTGCTCGATGGAAAACTTCGACCCCGTCGGGATCCATACCGGCGATTCCATCGTCGTGGCGCCCGCGCTTACCCTCTCCAATAAAGAATTTCAGATGCTGCGTTCGGCGGCGCTGGATATCGTTGCCTCCATCGGCATCGTCGGCGGATGCAACTGCCAGTTCGCGCTCGACCCCGAAAGCTTTGAATACGCTGTGATCGAGGTCAACCCGCGCGTGAGCCGCTCCTCCGCGCTCGCCTCCAAGGCGACGGGCTACCCGATCGCAAAGATCACAACGAAGCTCGCGCTCGGCTATACGCTCGATGAGATCAAGAATGATATCACCGGCAAGACCTGCGCCTGCTTCGAGCCGACGGTCGATTACGTCGTGGTGAAATTCCCGAAGTGGCCGTTTGATAAATTCGCAGGTTCGAGCCGCAAGCTCGGCACCCAGATGAAAGCGACCGGCGAGGTCATGTCGATCGGCCGCAGCTTCGAGGCTGCGATGCTCAAGGCCGTGCGCGGCGCTGAAATCTCGCTCGACACGCTCAACGCGCCGCCGCTGAGCGACGCGCCGGTGCTGGAGCGGCTGGCCGATCAGAACGACCGCCGGGTCTTCACGGTGTTCGA
>JAFWCS010000073.1 GCA_017534365.1 Clostridia bacterium
AGCAGCAGGGTCCTGCTGCGTTTCTTTCGTTTCTTTGCCATGCATGATTCTCCGATCATAACGGATCAGCGTTTGCTGAACGCTGCCAGATCCGGCGCGGCGACGAGCTCCGCAAAGCCCTCCTGCGTGAGCTGCACGATCGCGCGCTCATCGGAGGAATAATCGACGATGCTCAGATCCGTTTGCAGGGTGCCCATCATTTTGGAGAAAATGCGGCTGCGCTTTTCGGTATTCTGCGAACGAAACACGCCCGCGCAGATATCCAGCATCGCCTGCGCCAGCTCGGCGCGCCCGACGGCGCCGCCGATGGAAAGATATTGGAAGTATTTAAAAAGCGAATCTCCTTTGAGCGTCTGCTGCCCCTTGACCAGCACCAGCGTCAGCGCGTCGCTGCGATAGTTGATCTGCGCCGGCACGTCCACGGTCAGGCCGCCCATATAATTGACCATATTGATCAGCCCGGTCTCATAGGCGCCGACGTAGCGGTCGATCGGCGCGCCGAGCATGGCCTGCACCGCATCCCGCAAGGCCCGCGCGCCGCCGGAGGCGAAGGTCGCATCCAGCGTGCTGCCCTTGCCGCCCATGGCAACGGGCGTTTCCGGCGCGAGCGCCAGCGCGGTCAGCCGGCGCTGCGGCATCTCGCAGCGCACCAGCCAGATCGCCTGCAGCCGGTTCGTGCTCTTTTCCGCACACCAGAGCAGGAAGGTCTTTTTGCCCGCAGGCGCCGCGCTCTCCGTCGCTTCCGCAGCCGTCTGCGTTTCGGTCTGCTCTTCGCCGCCGACAGCGGTCCGGAAATCAAAACCGTTGCGCAGCAGGATCACAAACACGGAGCCGACCAGCAGCAGCACGGCCGCCACGGAAAACACGAGCGCGAATTTGCGCCGCGCCGCCCGCTGCGCGCCGCGCGCAGTCTGGAATTCTCTTTTTTTCGGGGGGAGCATCGCCATGATTTCGCCCTCTGTTTCTCTCAGATATTATATGCAAGCACTGCGGCGCTTTTCGCGTCCAAAAACAGCTCGCGCCCGCGCACTTCGCCGCCGAGCAGCGCGGTGTAGCCGTATTCCGGCAGCCAGTAGACGATCGGATGCTCGTTGCGGTTCGCAACGGTCAGCAGCCGTTCGCCCCGTCCGCGGCGCTCAAAGGCAATGCAGCCCAGCGCGGCGGAAACGGGAACGTATTCGCCGTCGATATAGACCGGATGCGCTCTGCGCAGCGCGCCGAGCGTGCGGTACCACGCCAGCAGCGCCCGGTCCTCTTTTCCCCAAGGGTAGCAGCCGCGGTTGAAGGGGTCTTCGCCGCCGTCAAGCCCGGCCTCGTCGCCGTAATAAATGCTCGGCACGCCGGGCAGCGTGAACTGCACGACCGCCGTCATCCGCAGCAGCCGCACGCCTTCCGCGCGTTCCGCCGGATCCAGCCCGCCGGCATAGCGGTCGCGGTCGGTGGAAACGTAGCTGCCGTGGGTCGCCAGCCGGTTGAGGATGCGGCAGGTGTCGTGCGTTCCGATGAGATTCATCAGGCAGTCCACCGCCGGCTTCGGATAATTCTCGCAGATCTCAAGGATCGCGTCGTGGAAGCCCTCCGCCGCGCCGGTGATCGCAAATTCGATCAGCCGCGCCGCAAACGGATAATTCATCACCGTGTCGAGCTGCGCGCCGCCGAGGTAGCGCCGCCGCTCGCCGTAGCTGATTTTATTGGACGCATCCTCCCAGACCTCGCCGATGATCAGCGCATCCGGCTTTTCCGCCTTGACGGCCGCACGCAGCGCGTCGAGGAAGCGGTCGGGCAGCTCGTCGGCCACGTCCAGCCGCCAGCCCCGCGCGCCGGCCCGCAGCCAGCGCCGCAGGATGCCGTTTTCGCCCGCCATATAGGCGATATAGCTCTCGTTTTCCTCGTTGATCTCCGGCAGGATATCCACGCCCCACCAGCAGTCGTATTGATCGGGATACTCGGTGAAGCGGTACCAGCCGTAATAGGGGGATTGCTTGCTCTGATAAGCGCCGAGCTCCGGATAACGCCCGTCTTTATTGAAATACCTGCTGTTTGCGCCGGTATGGCTGAAGACGCCGTCGAGCAGGATGCCGATGCCGGCGTTCTCCGCCGCGGCGCAGAGCGCTTCGAAATCCTCTGCGCTGCCCAGCAGCGGATCGATCGTTTCGTAATCCCCGGTGTCGTAGCGATGGTTGGATTCCGCCTCGAAGATCGGATTCAGATACAGCGCCGTCACGCCCAGGGACTTCAAATACGGCAGCTTTTCCGCGATCCCGCGCAGATCGCCGCCGAAGAAATCATAGCGCAGGATCCTGCCGTCGGCGTCCGGCTCCCAGAGCGGCTGCCCGCCCCAGTCCTTGCGCAGAAGCCGCTCCGCGGGCACGCCGGTTTTCGGCGCGCCGGAGGCGTAAAACCGGTCGGGAAAGATCTGATACAGCACGCCGCCCTTGATCCAGTCCGGCGTCTGAAACGCGGGGTCATAGACTGTCAGCTGAAAGCAGGTGCCCGCACCGGAGATTTCGCCGATGCCGCCGTCAAAGCGGGTGATCAGGCTGCCGCCGTCGCGCTGCGCGAGCGCGAAATGATACCAGAACAGGCCGGGGGTCTGCGGGGTATACTGAACGATCCACCACTCCTCCGCCGTGCCTTCCATGCGCTCCCAGCGCATGGCCGCCATTTCGGCGCTTCCGCTTTCCGCGTTGACGATCAGGCTCGCTCCCGTGCAGCCGAAGGCGCGCGGCAAAACGATGCGGAAGGTGACTTCCTGCCCCGCCGGCACCGCGCCGAAGGGGGATTTATGATAGGTATACCGTGAATTGAACGGGATAAACTCCATGTTGTCAAATCCTTTGAAGGAAACTGTGAACCGGCAGAAGCAGCGCCTCCGCCTCGTCGTCGATCGGCTGCTCCGTAATCCGCAGGAGCACGTCCGTCACGAAAAAACCGACGGCAATCAGCAGCAGCACGCCGACCGCGATCAGGATCGCCGTGATCAGCCGCTTTTTGCGGGTGCGTTCCTCATAGCTCGGTTCGGTGCCGAAGCGGGCGGAGAACTCTGTGATCGCCTCGCGCTGCGAGGGCTTGAGCGCCCGGTCGGGCTTGGCCTTTTTCGCCATAGCGGCCTCCTTAATCAGTCATTATTGGAACAGCGCCGTGCCGGAAAAGCCCAGAAATCCGAGCGAAACCAGCCCGACATACAGAAACAGCGCGGGGGAACCCCGGAAGATCGCGGGAATATTGCTGTTGCTCGCCAGCAGCTTCGCGCCCCGCCCGATCACAGCGGCCGCAAGCACGAACGCCGCGCCGGCCGCAAGACCTGAAAAGAAGCTTTCGGCAAAGCTGTAGGCCGCAAATTCATTCAGAAACGGCACGGCATAGACCAGCGTGTTCAGCGCCGCGATGCCGAGGGTGCCGCGCAGACGGCGGTCCTGCGGCTTGAGCAGCCCGAGCAGCAGCGCCGCGATCAGATACACCGCCGCGAGCACGCCGCCGTAAACCGCCGCGCGCCCGGCAAAGGGCAGTGTCGCAATGGCGGGAATGCGGCTCAGTGCGCCGCAGATCGTGCCTGTAATAACCGAGAACGCGGAGATCATGATTGCCAGAGAACGGAATTTCTCCGGCTTTGCCGCCAGACGGATCGCCTCGCTCATGCCGAGGCCGGCGCTCATGACCAGATTCTGCACGAAAACCGTATACAGCACGGTGATCAGCAGTGTGGAGATCATTTTCATTGCGCATCCTCCTCTCCGCCGATCAGGCGCTCTGTGAATTCATCCAGCGCCGCAAGACGTTCGCTGCTCGCCGCTTCCGCTTCCAGAATATCGCTCCAGAGATCGTCCTGCGGATCCGCCTCCTGCGGCTGCGCCGCGGGCGCATCCGGCTCCTCCTCCTGCGCCTGCCGCAGATAGGGCGAGATCGCCTGCAGCCCCGCGGCAAGAAAGCCGAAAAGGATGAAGCAGCCGAACGGCAGGCTCAGCCCCTTCAGTGTGAACGGAAGATCCAGATCGATCCCCGCAAAGGCGCCGCTGCCGAGCACTTCGCGCAGCGTGCCGACGATCAGAAAAATGATGGACGCGCCGAGGCTGACCGCCGCAGCGTCCAGGAAGGCCATGCGCACGGGCTTTTTGACCGCAACCTTTTCACAGTGCAGCGCCGTCACGGCGTTGACCGCCAGAAGCGGAAGATAGACTTTTGTGCCCTGGCCAAGGTTCATCAGCGTCCGGGTTTCAATAAAATAGAGCAAGGGGCAAAGCAGCGCAAGGCCGATGCCCAGATACAGCGCCACGCGCACCGCGCGGGGGATCCGCTTCATCAGCACGCTTGCCAGCACGCAGGTCACGATCAGATCCAGACTGAGCGCCGCCGAGATCAGCACGGCGCAGCGCACGCTGGCCGTGGCCGCCACAGCCGGGCAAAGCCCGACCATCTGCACGAGCACCGGATTGGAGAGCACCGCGCTTTTCAGATATAAATCGCGGAAGCTCGGGGTCTGCTCCTTCATGCGCGCGCCTCCTTTCTCTGCGCCTGTCCGCCGCCGGGCAGAATCGACTCCAGCACGGGGCGCAGGGCGTTGCCGAGCACGATTGCGAAGCAGACCGGCTCTTCAAACACGCCGCTGCGGCGCATCGCCATACAAAGCACGCCGCAGAGCGCGCCGTAAACCACACGGTGCCAGCGCGCGGCAGGCAGCGTGGCGTGATCCGTGACAAGAAAGATTGCCGCAAACAGCAGCGAACCGGAGCAGAGCTCCAGCACGATATTGGTCAGCACGCCGCCGTTGCTGCGCGGCAGGATCGCCGCCCAGAGCGCACAGGCGCCGAGGAAGCCCGCCGTCGCCAGCAGGGCGCGGGGCCTGCGCATCAGCAGATAGACGCCGCAGGCCAGCATCAGCAGGCCGCAGCCGGTCCCCATCGGGCCGGCGACGTTGCCGCCGAGGACGTCCATCAGATTCGCCGCGTTCAGGCGCATGGCGTTGCCGCCGCCCAGCAGCGCGCCGAGCGACTGCGCACCGAGCAGCTTCTGCTCCGCGCGCAGGGTATAGGTGAAGATCTCCGTGCGGAAGCAGACCGCAGCGAAAGCGAAGCCGGCCGCCGCAGGCATGATCGGCGCGCCGCTCCCGCCGAGGGGCATCTTCACCGCCGCCACGGCAAAGGCCGACGCGGCGACGGGCACATAAAACGGCACGCCCGCCGGCAGCATCAGCGCAATGCACAGCCCGGAAAAGAGGCTCGTCAGATCGCGCACATAATAGGAGCGGCCCAGCACGGCGCTGAAGATCGCTTCCGTGAGCACCGCGGCGCCCACGCTCACGCCGACGACCGCCAGCGCGCGCAGGCCGTAATAATACACGGCCAGCACCGTCGGCACGAGCAGCATCAGCAGATAATCGCCGAACAGACGCAGCGCCGTGACGTGGGACGGCTTCTGCGCGCCTTCGGTTCGTTTGGTTGCAGAGTCAGGCAAAGGATCACCTTCCAATAATTTTGCATTGCATCCCGCGGCCGTTCCGTCATAAAATGAAGTGTAGACCAGAACCAAAGAAACGCCGGGGGTGTTCGTCATGTTGATCCGTTCCGCCGCAGAAACGCGGCTGCTTGTGGAATTGACCGCGCAGGATCTGCGCGAGCTGGATATTACTTATGAAGCGCTGGATTACGCCACCATTGAGACCCGTCGCGTCATCTGGACCGTGCTGGACCGGGCGGGAAAGCTGCTGGACCGGACGCTGGATCCTTCGCGCCGGATGCTCATCGAGGCCGCGCCCGTGCCCGCCGGGGGCTGCACGCTGACCTTCACCTTCCTGACCGGACGCTACGGCGCGGGCAGGCAGACCCAGCTGCACAAGCAGAGCCGGGATGCGCTGTGCGAATTCGGCTCGGCCGAGGCGCTTCTCGGCGCGCTCGCGCAGCTCGCGGCGCAGGAGGATCCGCCGGAAAGCAGCTTATACACCCAGGGCGGCCGCTACCGGCTGCTGCTGTCCGCCCCGGCAGGGGTGGGCGGCGTCTGCCGCCGGCTGCGGGAATTCAGCTGCGCGGAAAGCACGGAGCCGCTCCTGCGCGCCTACACCAAAGAGCATTGGCAGCTCCTGGCGGCGGGAGAAGATCTCTTTAAATGAACTGCGGCGCGCGTCTCTTTATTATTCCGAAAAAGCGGCGGTCGCCTTCGCGCGCAGATCCGCAATGACGGCCGCGGGATCCGCCGCGCCGAACACGGCGCTGCCCGCCACGAACACGTTCGCGCCGGCGGCGGCCGCGGTTTCCACGGTCTTTGCGCCGATCCCGCCGTCGACCTGCAGGTCGGGCGCGATCCCTCTGCGGCGGCATTCCGCGCGCAGGATGCGCAGCTTCTCCATCATCTCCGGCATAAAGGACTGCCCGCCGAAGCCCGGCTCCACGGTCATGACCAGCACCATATCCAGCGTGTCAAGATACGGGAACACCGCTTCCGCCGGCGTGCCGGGTTTGACGCTCAGGCCCGCCTCGCAGCCGCCTGCGCGGATCTTCGCGATCGTTTCCGCAACGGGCGAATCACTTTCGATATGGAACGTGATGCGGTCCGCGCCGGCTTTTACGAAATCGTCGATATAGCGCAGGGGCTCGCTGATCATCAGATGCACGTCGAATTTCAGCCCGGCGCAGGGGCGGATCGCGCGGATCACGGGCGCGCCGAAGCTGATGTTCGGCACGAAATGCCCGTCCATCACGTCCAGATGCAGCCAGTCTGCCCCGCAGGCCTCCATGCGCGCGGCTTCCTGCCCGAGCGCGGAAAAATCACTTGCGAGGACCGAGGGAGAAATCAGGATCATGCTCAGCATCCTTTCTTTACTATATAGATAGTTTATTATATCAGCTTTCTGCCGCGCGGTCAAGCGCAGAGACGAATTTCACCCCGCGCGCGGAAATATTTCATAAAAACTTCAGAAAAACAAAAAATTTCTCTTTATTATTTTGAAAATATGTGGTATAGTGATATATAAATCTGAATTGATGCGCCCTCGCTGCAAACAGAAAGGGGTTTTGAAAATGAAGGTCGCAATCATGGGCTATGGCGTCGTCGGCTCCGGCGTCGCGACCCTGCTCAGAAAAAACTATGATCAGATCGTGAAAAAAAGCATGCAGACCGAGATGGAGCTGGCCTACATTCTGGATCGCCGCACCTTCCCGGGCGATATCAACGAGCATCTGGTGATGGCCGATTTCTCAAAGATCGTGTCGGATCCCGACGTGCGCATCGTGATGGAGACCATGGGCGGCCTGCATCCGGCTTTTGAATACGTCAGCGCCTGCCTGGAGGCGGGCAAGAGCGTCGTCACGTCCAATAAAGAGCTCGTGGCGGCCAAGGGCTTCGAGCTGCTGCAGATCGCCGAACGCAAAAACGTCAACTTCCTCTTTGAGGCGAGCGTCGGCGGCGGCATCCCGATCATCCGCCCGATCACGCAGTGCCTTGCCGCAAACGACATCGACGAGATCGCCGGCATCCTCAACGGCACGACCAACTTCATCCTGACCATGATGATCGCGCAGGGCATGACCTTTGACGAGGCCCTGCTGCTCGCGCAGCGCAACGGCTACGCCGAGCGCGACCCGTCTGCGGACATGGACGGCTTCGACGCCTGCCGCAAGATCTGCATCCTCGCCGCGCTCTGCTTCGGCAAGCACGTTTATCCCGACGAGGTCCATACCGAGGGCATCCGCGGCATCCAGCTCGCGGACGTGGAATACGCCCGCGCATGGGGCGGCGTGATCAAGCTGATCGCCCGCGCCAAACGCCTCGCGCCGGATAAGATCGCAGCGCTGGTCTCCCCCGCCTTCGTGCAGGGCCACAGCCAGCTCGCTACGGTGGACGACGTGTTCAACGCCATCCTCGTGCGCGGCGACGCGATCGGCGACGTCGTCTTCTACGGCAAGGGCGCCGGCGCCATGCCCACCGCCTCCGCCGTGGTCGCGGACGTGATCGACTGCGCCAAGCATCTCGAGCGCCGCAAATTCTTCGGCTGGCAGGACAGCGAACCGGATTACGTTGCGGACTATCTCGACCTTGAGAATCCGGTCTATCTGCGTCTGAGCGCAGAGGATCCCGCCGCGGCGCTGGCTGCGATCGGCAGCGCGCTGGGCGACGTGCAGATGCTCAAGCGTGAAAACGCGCCCGACGGCGAACTCGCCTTCATTACCGAGCCGATTGCCGAGCGCAAGCTGCTCGCGGCGCTGGAAACGATCCCCGCCGCGGTGCAATCCATGATCCGCGTAACGGATTATTGATGGGAGGTTCATCCTTATGGCATTGATTGTTCAGAAATTCGGCGGCAGCTCCGTTGCGGACGCCGCGCGCGTGATGAATGTCGCAAGCATCGTCACGGATACTTACAGAGCGGGCAACGACGTGGTGGTCGTCGTTTCCGCGCAGGGCGACACCACCGACGACCTGATCGCCAAGGCGGAGGAGATCAATCCGAAGGCCTCCAGGCGCGAAATGGATATGCTGCTGGCCTCGGGCGAGCAGATCTCCATTGCGCTGCTGGCCATGGCGATCGAAAAGCTGGGCTGCCCCGTCTGCTCCCTGCTGGGGTGGCAGGCCGGCTTCTCCACGAACTCCACCCACGGCAGCGCGCGGATCAAAAAGGTCAGCGCCGAACGCATCAAGATGGAGATCGCCAAAAAGAACATCGTCGTGGTCGCGGGCTTCCAGGGCCTGAATAAATACGACGATATCACCACCCTCGGGCGCGGCGGCTCCGACACCAGCGCCGTGGCCATCGCCGCCGCCATGCAGGCGGACCGCTGCCAGATCTTTACCGACGTGGAAGGCGTTTACACCGCCGATCCCCGCAAGGTGCCGAATGCGAAAAAGCTGGAGGACATTTCTTATGACGAAATGCTCGAGCTCGCAACGCTCGGCGCGCAGGTGCTCAACAACCGCTCCGTGGAAATGGCTAAAAAATACAACGTGCAGCTCGAGGTGCTTTCCAGCCTTGTGCGGAAGCCCGGCACGATCGTCAAGGAGGTTTCATCGATGGAAAAAATGCTGGTCAGAGGCGTCACGAAGGATACGAACGTTGCGCGCATCACGATTATCGGCGTGCAGAACGACCCCGGCATCGCCTATAAGATCTTCGGCAAGCTTGCCGCCAAGAATATCAACGTGGATATCATTCTGCAGTCCGTCGGCAGAGACAACACCAAGGATATCGTCTTCACCACCACCAAGGCGCACGCCGAGGAATGCGTGGAGGTGCTGCAGGGGCTGGATCTGCTGGCCGGTCTGAAGATCACGTGCGAAACGGACGTGGCGAAGGTCTCCGTGGTCGGCGCGGGCATGGAATCTCATCCCGGCGTCGCGGCGAAGATGTTTGAAGCCCTGTTCGAGGCGGATATCAACATCCAGATGATCGCCACGAGCGAGATCAAGATCTCCGTGCTCATCGACGCGAAGGACGCCGACAAGGCCGTGTCCGCGATCCACAACGCGTTCATCCCCGTGCTGAACTGACGCACGACGACGAAAGGAGAACCATCAATGGGATTTTTAAAGAACGCCATCTCCGGCGGCATCAGCAAGGGCCTGAGCGACGGCATCGGCAAGGGGCTGCGCGACGCGGTCGGCAAAGCGGTCGAAAAGGCCGTGACCCCCGCGGCTGAGAACTGGGCAAACCAGACGGCGAATTCCCTCAATCAGGCGGCCGACGCCACGGCGCAGGCAACCAACGCGACCGCGGCTGCGCAGCAGAACGCTGCCGCCGCCGGGATGAACGGCGCCTTTGCCAATCTGCAGAGCGCGGCGGAGAATTACGCCACCGCGGTGTCGATGAATCTCAAGCAGTGTCCGGCCTGCGGCGAGAGCTGCACGGCGGACCGGCAGTTCTGCCCCGCCTGCGGCGCGAAGCTGCCTGAAACCACCGTGGCGGCGGCATTCGTCTGCCCGAGCTGCGGCAAACAGAACACCGTCGGCACCGGGTTTTGCGCCGCCTGCGGCACAAAGCTGCCCGGCGTGGAAGACTGATTCTTTCCTAAACATAATTGCCGCCGGAGGCTGCTGGCCTCCGGCGGCTTCTTTATGCTTTATTCCGTTGTATCCGGCGGGGCGGCCTTCTTCGCCGCTTTCTTCGCCTTTCTCTTTTTGCGCACTTTCACGAGCACAACGATCACGGCAGCGATCACCGCGGCCAGCGGCAGCAGGATCGGCAGGCCGCCGATCAGGCCGACCGCGAAATTCTTCAGCCCTTCCACAAGCGCGTCCCAGTTCTCAAGGAAGCGGTTTTTGATGCGGGTGCCCAGGCCGTCCTCTTCGATGAGCGCGCGGCTGACCTCGGAGATCTCCATCGTCACGGTGCTGTAGCTCACGCGGTTCTCGAGCACGCGCAGCTGCGCCGTATAATTCTCCAGCTGATAGTTGACCTCGTTGAGCCGCTCGTGGATCTTCAGCGTGTCCTCCAGCGACTCCGCCTTCTTCAGCAGCTCCATGAGCGTTGCCTGCTCGGTTTTATAGGCGCTGATGCGGCTCTCGAGATCGACGTACTGCAGCGTCACGTTCGTCGCGTTTTCCGTGCTGCTCGTGATCACGCCCTTTTCCCCTGCCGACGCAAGGAACGCGTCCGCCTTGTCGGCGGGGATGCGTGCCGTGACGGAAGCGGAGCGGTAGTTGCCGTAGCTGCTGTCCCAGACGGAGAATTCCTCCATGTAGCCGCCGTTCGACGCGACCGCTTTTTTGAGCGCGGCAAGATAGGCGTCGAAGCTCTCTGTGCGCACGGTCAGCTCGAAGGTGCGCACGATCTTTTCCTGCGCCTGCGGCGAAGCGTCCGTCCCCTCCGCTGCCTGCGGGGCGCTTTCGCTTTTGGCGTAGCTGTTGTTCTCCATGAAGTCATCCTGCACAACTTCGGCAGCCGCGTCGCCGGCGCCATAGGACCGCGTGACGGGTTCGATGTAATCGGCGCTCTTCTCCGCCGTGCCGCAGCCGGCGAAGCCCAGCAGCGCGCTCAGCAGCAGCGCCGCCGCGCAGAACGCGGCGATCAGGATCCTGCTCTTTCGTTTCATATAGCTTGACCTCCTTTTTTGATCGGCTTTTCTCAATCCAGTGAGCCGTATTTCGCCAGGATCTCCGCTTCCATCTCGTCCACGTCGACCCATTCTTCCGTCTGTGAAGTGTATTCCCCTGCGGCAACGGCGTCTTCATATTCCAAAACATTTTCAAACGGATACTTTGGACTCAAATAATAGGAATTGATGATTTCATCGTCAAAAGTAAAAATGATATCTGCATTATAAATCTCTTCTGTTTCCTGATCCCAGTAATCCTTGGGGGAGAGCTTTGGTACTGCATCAAATCTTTCGCGAATAAGGATTGCCCAGCGCAGATTTGCTTTGTCAAACGCTTCTCTTGATACATGAAAATGTTGGATAAACTGCTTTATCACCATTTCATTTGGATCATCTTGCTCATATGGCAGGATATATTGATCGTACCACGCACCGTATTCGTTTCTGCCAACGAGATCGGCAAAGGGCGCAGGAACATCATAGTAATTAATTCGATATCGCTGCTGTTTCATCGTTCCACCGCCGTTTTCCTCCGTCCTTCTCGTTGCTTCCGCCGGCGCGGCTGCCGACGCGGCGCTTTGCGCCGTTCCGTCCGCGCGCTCCTGATCGGCGGATTCATCGCCATAAAGCACGTAGTCCTTTTCCTCTGCTATTTCCGCCGCCTTGTCCGCGCGCCCGGCGCGCAAGAAGATCCCCGGCGCGGCGGCCAGCGCCGTGAGCACCAGCAGCGCTGCGGCGATCGCGGCGATCCCGCGCATCGGCACACGCCGCTTTTTCCCCGCGCAGGCGGCGATCATCGCCTGCTTCTCTTCCTCGGTCAGCGACAGCTGCTCTGCCGCCGCCTTGAGCTCCTTCGGATCCAACCGATCACCTCCTTCCTTCTCCTTCCGGCACAACTGCGCCCTACAGATCCGCCTCATACGCCTGCCGCAGCAGCGCCCGGCCGCGCTGCAGGCGCTTTTTGACCGCGGCCTGCGTCAGCTTCAGCATGGCCGCGATCTCCGCCACGCTGTAGCCCTCCACATAATGCAGATGCAGCACGGAACGGTAGGGCAGCTCCAGCGACGCGAGCGCGCCGAGGATTTGCGCATGATCCTCGGAAACGCCGCGATCCCGGATCTCTTCCAGCGAGAGGGTCTGCTGCCGCTTGCGGACGCGCAGATAATCGTTGCACACGTTCGCGGTCACACGGATCAGCCAGGCCTTTTCATGCTCGCCGTCCCGAAAGGACGGCGCCTTGCGGATGTAGCGCAGAAAGCAATCCTGCACGGCGTCCTTCGCCTGCTCCGGATCGCGCAGCAGCACGGTCGCCAGCCGGTACAGGCTGTCGCCGTAAAGCGTCACGGCCCGCTCGGCGTCCGGCCGCAGGATGCCTATGACCTCCCCATGTGATCACCTCTCTTTCCGATCCCTCTCACCCTATACACGTTTCACAAGCGCAAAAGGTGACAGCGTTTTAAAAAAATTTCAGAAAGGCCGGACGGCGCTCTGCCATCCGGCCTTGTTTTTCTTATTGTTCTTTCTTCTTCGCGAGCTTCGGCACGATGACGCAGGCCGCCAGCAGCACCGCCGCAGCGACGGCAAGGATGATCGGCTGCTTCATATCCCGGCTGCCCGTGACCGGCTCCATCGGGCCGGCGGCAAAGGCGCTCAGCGCCGCCGTCACGATGCCCAGCACCAGCAGCGCGCACATCGCGATCGCAACGATGCGAATAATCAGGGACCGTTTATTGTTCATCTGCTCGTCCCTCCTGTTCACTCAACGCCCAGCGCCGTGCGCAGATCCGCGCCGATGGCCTCGGCCGCTGCCGCTGCCGCCGCGGGATCGGCGCCGATGCCGGTCACATAGAACTTGATCTTCGGCTCGGTGCCGGAGGGCCGCACGATGGCGAAATTGCCGTCCGCCATCGCGAATTTCAGCACGTTGGTCCTGATCATCCCGGTCGGGCGCGTCGCGCCGGTCACGGTATCGGTCACGATCTCATTCGCGTAGTCATAGACCTCGGTCACGGGGCTGCCCGCCACGGACTTGGGCGGATTGGCGCGCGTGGTATTCATGATCTCCGCCATCTTCGCCATGCCGCTCGCACCGGCGAAGGTGAAATTATAAAGCTTGTTGCTGTAAGCGCCGAATTCGGCATAGAGCGCGTCGAGCACCTCAACGAGCGTCTGCCCCTGCGCGCGATAGAACGCGGCCATTTCGCAGATCATCAGCGAGGCGGCGACGGCGTCCTTATCCCGCGCGTGGTCGCCGATCAGATAGCCGTAGCTCTCCTCAAAGCCGAGGATGAAGCGGTCCTTCTGCCCCTGTTTTTCCAGATTCGTGATGATCTCGCCGATGTATTTGATGCCGGTCGGCACCTCGATCATCTCACAGCCGTATTTGGCGCAGACCTTGTTGGCCAGCGGCGTGGACACGAAGGATTTGACGATGATCGGGTGTTCGGGCAGGGTGCCCAGCGCCTTGCGCTGCGACAGGATGTAGTTGCACAGCAGCACGCCGACGTCGTTGCCGGAGAGCAGCTCATAGCCGCTGCCGGTGCGCACGGCGATGCCGACGCGGTCGCAGTCGGGATCGGTCGCCAGCAGCAGATCCGCCGGCTCCTTTTCCGCCATGGCAAGGCCGCATTCAAACACCTGCCGGATCTCGGGATTCGGATAGGGGCAGGTCGGGAAGTTCCCGTCCGGCTTTTCCTGCTCCGGCACGACCCGGACCTGCTTGAAGCCCGCGCGGTCGAGCACCGTGCGCACGGGCACGTTGCCGGTGCCGTTGAGCGGGGTGTAGATGATCCGCAGATCGCTCGCGGCGACCACTTCGGGATGGATCGGGCGCGTGAGCACTTCCGCATAGAAGGCCTCGATCAGCTCGTCGCTGATGTATGCGATCCGCCCGTCCGCCAGCGCCTCCTCAAAGGGCACGCGCTTCACGCCGCCGAACATCTCCACCTTCGCGATGCAGGCATAGGTCGCTGCCGCCGCCTCCTCGGTCATCTGATAGCCGGCGGGGTCATAGCATTTATAGCCGTTATACTGCGAGGGATTGTGGCTTGCGGTGATCACGATGCCGCTGCTGCAGCCGAGCCGCATCACGGCAAAGGAAACAAAGGGTGTGGGCATCAGCGCGCGGTAAAGATACGCCTTGACGCCGTTGGCCGCGAGGATCTCCGCACTCAGGCGGGCAAACTCCTCCGAGCCGATGCGGGAATCATAGCCGATCGCCACGCTTCCGCCGGGCTGCTGCCCGTTGAGATAATCCGCCAGGCCCTGCGTCGCCTGCCCGACGGTGTAGAGATTCATGCGGTTGGTGCCCGCGCCGAGCACGCCGCGCAGGCCGGCCGTGCCGAATTCCAGATTCTTATAAAAACGGTCGAGGATCTCCTCCTCATTGCCCGCGATCGCGGTCAGCTCCGCATGGAGCGCCGGATCCGACGCGGTGCCTTCCAGCCATTGCGCATAGAGCGCCTGAACGTCATTCATGCCGATACCTCCGTGTTATTGATTCGATCCGTTCGGATCGTTGTTTGCGTTGTTCTGCGTTTCGCCGTTGGAATACGGCGGCCGTCCGTAGGGGTTGGGCTGCTGGGGATAAGGATGATACTGCGGATAACCCTGCCGCGGGTAATACTGCTGCCCGTAGGGCTCCCGCTGCTGCGGATAAGGATAAGATCGCGGATCGCCCTGCTGCGGGTAAGTCTGCTGCCCGTAGGGATTGGGCTGCTGCGGAAACCCGTTGTAATACGGCTGCTGACTGTAGGGGTTGACCTGCCGCTGATCCTGCGGCGCGCCGTTATAATATGGCGGCTGGCCGTAAAACGGATCGGCGAGCCCGCTGTGATCCCGGCCGTCGATGAACGTATCTTCCGCGGACAGACGCCGGACCAGCAGGAGCGCGACGATGAACATCACGATGATGAACGCGATAAAGATCAGCGAAAAGATCTGCGCCTCCAGCGTGGTGATGAAGTCATAGGTGCCGTGGATCAGCGCGGGGATCACCAGCGCCAGCCTGCGGCAGCGTTTGGAATTCGCCGCGTCGCCCGCGAAGGCGTAGCGCCGCGCCAGACCGTACCAGGCGCCCATGAAAACGCCGAAGCAGGCGTGACCGGGCACCGCCGTCACGGCGCGCACGACCGCGGTGGAAAAGCCGAACTGCATCACGTAGCCGATATTCTCCCAGAGCGCAAAGCCGAGGGAAACGAACACGGCGTAGATCAGGCCGTCGAACTGGCAGGTGAAATAGGGCGTGTTCCAGGTGCGGCGCTTGAGCAGCACGTATTTCGCGCCCTCCTCCGCAAAGCCGACGATGCCGTAAAACAGCACGGCGTTATAGAGAACCGAATCCTCCGGCAGAAACAGGCCGAGCGCCAGCGAGCCGATCGTTTCCAGAAAGCTCGCGATGGCCGTGGAGATGATGCCGAGCACCACCAGCGAAATCAGCAGCCCGGGCGGCTCCGGTTCCAGTTTGTCCTTTTTGTAGGTATAGATCAGCAGCACCACAGCGGGGATTACTGCGGCGGGGATCAGGATCGAATTCATTGACGTCAGCAGTTGCATTGGCGCCTCCTTATTCTATAGCTCCGTCACGTCCAGCATGCGCGCGTGAAGATACGCGGCGAGCGCCTGCGGGTCCACCCCGAGCATGGCGCCGCGCACCCCGGCGCTGACAAAGATCCGTTCACAGAGCTGGGCCGTCTCGTCGATCACAGTCGGAAACGGTTTCTTCATGCCGACCGGCGAACAGCCGCCGCGCACGTAACCGGTCACCCGCAGCAGCTCCTTCACGGGGAGCAGCTCGACCTTCTTTTCGCCGAAGGCTTTTGCCGCCTTCTTCAGATCGAGCGCCTCGCGGGCGGGGATGCAGCAGACGGCGTAGCCGTTTTTCTCACCGTGCATCA
>JAFWCS010000007.1 GCA_017534365.1 Clostridia bacterium
ACCGCAATTTTCAAAAAGTAAAGAATACAAACTGCGCTTGCTGCCGATCCGAAAACGGGTCGGCAGCATTTTCTCTTCTGCAACCCTGCCGAAAGGGAGGGGACGATCTCGCATTCGCGCGCATGTTCGGCGCTGCATTCATGTTTTTTACTATATTTAACAATGAAATTGGCGGATTTTTTATTGAAATCTATGAATAAATGTGATAAAATGGCGTTGTTGAATTTCACATTCTCCGGACAAAGGAGGGAAGACCATGGCTGACTGCCCGAAATGCGGCGTCCATCTGAAGCTGACGGACTGGCGGCAGCACTGTCCGCACTGCGGCGCGAACATCGTGGTTTACGACCTGCAGGAGCGGCTGATGCAGCAGGCGGATATCGCCGAGGTGCAGCACTATCATTTTCAAAAGAAAATCGACCGCCTGAAAGCGTCCTTTATCGGTTCGAAGCTGGCGATTGTGCGCATCGTGACGTCGTTCATTCCCGTGTTTGCCTTGCTGCTGCCCGTCATCACGGCAACGATGAATCCGGCCTTTTCGGCTTACAGCGGCGGCGTTTCATTCATTACGATTTATAACGGCGTGGATACGATTGGCCAGCCGGGCTTCCTCACGGCGGATCCGCTGCTGACCGCCTGTCTGCTGCTGCTTTTGCTGTCCATCGTGTTTTGGCTCGTGCATTTTGTGCTGCTGACCATGGCCTGCGGCAAGCGGGCGATGGCCAGAGCGATTGTGCTGCACGCACTGCTGCTGCTGAGTGTGTTCGGCGCGCTGGCGCTGTTTGCCGCGGACCGCTCGACCGCCGTGCTGACCGGGAAACCGGCGGTCGGCATCTATCTGTATCTGGTTCTGCTGATCGTCAACGCGGCGGTGGATTTTGCCGTGCTGCGGCAGGGGATCGACGTGCGGCACAAGCAGTGCTACGTCGGCGGCATCCCGATTGAGGAATATTTTGAGCTGCAAAAAACCATGACGCCGGAGGATCTGCGGCAGGAGCAGTATCGCAGGATGCAGAAAAAGCGCGAGGAAAAGGAAGCGCAGCTTGCCCGCGAGCAGGCGGAAAAGGAAGCGGCGGCGCAAAGTGCCGACGCGGAATCTGAGGAAAAGGAGGGCGCGGTGCATGGCGGATGAAATCAAACGGGACGGCGAACAGCTGCAGATGGATCAGGCCTATATGGACCGTCTCTTCTGCACCACGAAGGAACGCATCGCCTACGTCGGCTTCAAGGCCTTCGGCACGCTGAGCCTGGGCAAATACGACGTCGGCGCGGATATCTGGCTTTATAAGATTTTCGGGCTCGAGCCGAAAAAGCTGGCAAACGCGACCGCTTCGCTTGCGGTCTACGATATGATCAACGACCCGCTGACCGCGGCGATCATCGACAATATGCGCACGCGCTGGGGCAAATTCAAGCCCTTCCAGTATCTTGCGATGCTGCCGAGCATCCTCTCCGGCATCTACACCTGCTTCCTGCCGATGATCGCGGCCTATTTCGGCATGACCACCGGGCAGAAGCTGATCGCTTATATGGTGCTGCAATATTTTAATGAAACGATCGGCGCGTTCTTCGGCGGCGGCGGTTATATTGAAAACGTCTTTACGCCGAATCCGAATGAACGAACGAGCCTGCTTGTCGGCGCGCATTTTGTCGGCGATCTGGTCTCCAAGCTGCCCTCGCAGATCCTCGGCCTGCTCTATGACCTGATCGGCAACGGCAAGCTGAAAATATCCATGACGAAGCTCTTTATCACCTTTAAGACTGTGATCTGGATCATCGCGATCGTGCCGACGATCTTCTGGTATATCGTCAGCAAGGAGCGCGTGCCGCAGAGCGAGAAGCCCCCGCATCCGGTCAAGGGCATCCTTTCCGTTTTCAGAAACCGGCCGCTGCTGATCTATACGCTGACCGGTCTGATCGGCGGCATCGACATCGGCTCCGGCGAGGATCTCTATTATAACGACGTGCTGAAATTCAATATGCTGCCCACCGTCGCCGGCATCCCGGGCATGCC
>JAFWCS010000074.1 GCA_017534365.1 Clostridia bacterium
GTTTTTTCTTAGCCATCGCGCGGCGAACGATATCCGCGCGGCCGTAGGAATAGCCCGCGAGCGAACGGCAAATCTGCATCACCTGCTCCTGATACACCATGCAGCCGTAGGTCACGTCAAGGATCTCCTTGAGCTGCGGCGCTTTGTATCGAATCTTTTCGGGATGATGCCGGTTTTCGATATAGGTCGGGATCGAATCCATCGGGCCGGGGCGATAAAGGGAAATGACGGCGATCAGATCCTCGAGACTTTCCGGCTTGAGTTGGGAAAGCACGCTGCGCATGCCGGCGGATTCAAACTGAAATACGCCTTCCGTCTGCGCGGCGCACATCATGGCGTAAACCTGCTTGTCCTCAACGTCGATGGTTTCGATCGAGAACTCCGGATGCTTCCGGCGGATCATCTTTTCCGCGTTGCTGATCACCGTCAGTGTGCGCAGACCGAGGAAATCCATTTTCAGCAGTCCCAGTTCTTCCAGCGTCGTCATCGGGAACTGCGTGACGATCGCCTCGTCGTTGCGCGCGAGCGGCACATAGGAAACAACGGGGTCGTGCGTGATCACTACGCCTGCCGCATGCGTTGAAGCGTGACGCGGCATCCCTTCCACACGGCGCGCCAGATCGATGAGCTCGCGCGCCTGCGGATCGTTGTCATACAGCGCTTTGAAATCCGCGGAGCGCTTGAGCGCCTTGTCGATCGTGATATTCAGTTCATAAGGCACCTGCTTCGCGATTTGATCCACCGCGGCATAAGGCATGCCCATCACGCGGCCGACGTCACGGATCGCGGCTTTTGCAGCGAGGGTGCCGAAGGTGACGATCTGCGCCACGTGATCGGCCCCGTATTTGTCGATGACGTAATCAATGACTTCGCCGCGTCGTTCAAAGCAGAAATCAATGTCAAAATCCGGCATGCTCACGCGCTCGGGGTTGAGAAACCGCTCAAACAGGAGCTGATACTTCATCGGGTCGATGCCGGTGATGCCGATGCAGTAAGCGCAGATGCTCGCAGCCCCGGAGCCGCGTCCCGGGCCGACCGGGATCCCCTGCTCCTTCGCGTGCCGGATAAAATCATGGACGATCAGATAATAGTCTGTATAGCCCATGCGGTCAATGACGTCGAGCTCATAATTCAGCCTGTCAAGATACGCCTGCGGCGGATGCGCACCGTAGCGCTCCTCCATGCCTTTGCGGCAGAGCGAGGCAAACCATTCAAAATGCGTCCAGCCCGCCGGCACGTCAAAATGCGGCAGCTTGGTCTTGCCGAATTCAAACGTGACGTTGCATTGCTCCGCGATCAGGGCTGTGTTTTCAACGGCCTGCGGGCAATCCGGAAACGCGGCGCGCATTTCGTCTTCGGATTTCAGATAGAATTCTTCCGTCCCGAAATCGAGCCCGGTTTCTTCGCCGAGAATGTGGTTTGTCTGAATGCAGACCAGCACCTGCTGCACCTTCGCGTCGGCGCGCTCCACGTAATGCGCGTCATTTGTAGCGGCCAGCGGGATCGACAGCTTTTGCGAAAGCCGGATCAGATCCGGATTGATCAGCTGCTGCTCTTCCAGACCGTGATTCTGGATCTCGAGATAATAGTTGCCTTCGCCGAAGGTGCTGCGATACCATAACGCGACACGCTCGGCTTCTTCCGGATCCCGCCGGACAAGCGCCTGCGCAACTTCGCCGGCCAGGCACCCGGAGAGTGCGATCAGGCCTTCGTGATACTGCGCGAGCAGGTCCTTATCCACACGCGGCTTCGTATAGAAGCCGTTGACCCAGCCCTCCGAAACCAGCTTGATCAGATTGCGGTAGCCGGTATTGTTTTTGCAAAGCAGGATCAGATGATAGCGCTCGTTATCGATTCCATGCACCTTATCGAATCTTGTGCGCGGCGCAACGTAAACTTCGCAGCCGATGATCGGCTTGATGCCGCGCTGAAGCGCCGCTTTATAGAAATCGATCACACCGTACATGACGCCATGGTCCGTAACGGCGCAGGAAGTCTGCCCCATGCTTTGAATCCGGTCAAGCAAAGGGCCGATCCTGCAGGCGCCGTCGAGCAGGCTGTATTCACTGTGAACATGTAAATGTGTGAAGGCCAATCGTCAGTCTCGCTTTCTTTATAATTGATGCTGCAGATGATCCGCGAAATCCACGATCCGCGCGAGCCGATGATTGATCCCGGAGCGGGAGATCGGTTCGGACAGCAGCGACTGCAGCGTGCTCAGGCTCGCGTCACTGTTTTCCAGCCGCAGGATTGCAAGCTCTTGCAGCGGCTCCGGCAGCAGACCGATGCCGCCATGCGCGCGAATGAATTCAATGGCAGCGATCTGTTCCTTGGAAGCATCCAGCGTTTTATTCAGATTGGACATTTCAAAATTGATCAGACGGTTGATCTTGTTTTTTACGTCCTTCTCGATTTTCACATTCATCACGATCAGGGACGCATCCGACGCGCCGATGAAAGTCAGCAGGTCCTCAATGCTCTCGCTGTCTTTGAAATAAACGATGTGATTGCCCTTGCGCACGATGGATTTCGGCGAAAGCTCCAGCTCGTTGAGCAGCTTCATCAGATCCGTGGAGAGCTTTTTATAGGGCACAACAAATTCCAGATGATAACCGCGTTCGGGATCCGTGACCGTTCCGCAGGAGAGAAAAACGCCGCGCAGGAAAGCGGAGGTGCAGCATTCATCGGCGAGATTCGCGCGGTTCAGACGCAGCGTCGGCTCCGACAGCGCATGACCGAACTGCTCAAACACGCGCGCTTTCTCCGCTTCCGTCCGAACGTAAGCGGTCAGCTTTTTGTTGCCGGACTCATTGACGACCGGCGTCACGCCGCAGGCGCGGATACTCTGCAGATACATTTCAAACACATCCGGGTTTTCGGTCGTAATGGAGAGATTATATTTTGAGAAATGAGCAAAAAGCACAAGCCCATAGACTTGTGCGTGTTTGCAGCAGGGAGAAAGGATTTCAATTTTGGAGAGTTCGGATTTCAAGTCTGACGAAAACGACAAAACCGCTTCCTCCTATCCGATGAATTTCACTTCCGGTTCGAGCAGAACACCCGTTTCATTTTTGACCGTTGCGCGGCAGTGTTCGATCAGCGCGCGCACATCGGCGGCGGTGGCGCCGCCGCGGTTGATGATGAAGCCCGCGTGCTTCTCGCTGACCTGCGCGCCGCCGACCGCAGCTCCTTTTAATCCGCACTGCTCGATCAGCGCCCCGGCATAATAGCCGGTCGGGCGCTTGAAGGTGCTGCCTGCGCTGGGATACTCCAGCGGCTGCTTCTCGCGGCGCCTGGACATCAGCTCTTCCATGCGTTCACGGATCGCGGCGGGGTCGCCGGGCTGCAGCTGCAGCGTGATCGACGTGATGACACGATCGCTGTCGGCATACACACTGCCGCGATAGCGCAGCGCGAGCGCGTCGCCGGAAAACGAGCCGAAGCTGCCGTCCGCATCGACGTGGTCGCAGGAGATCAGAACGTCACGCATCTCGCCGCCGTAAGCGCCGGCATTCATCAGCGCGGCGCCGCCCGCCGTGCCGGGAATCCCA